>NZ_JBITPM010000025.1:0-37858 GCF_050467905.1 Pseudalkalibacillus sp. NRS-1564
CACTGGTCTCGGACGGTTCTCGTGATTCTATATTGCAATAACAGCTTAATTAAAGCCAGAGACTATAGACGTAGCAATGTCATTGTGAGGGCCAAACTCTGATTTAATAAACTCGCACAAAAGTTGCAAGTCTATTTTACGGAGTTTTTAGTGTTAAGGATCAAGGAGTGGTTATAACTAATTACTCTCGTTGCAATCAACCAGGTAATTAAACAAACGTCTGATTGAATGGTTTTTTGAAAGGGACATAGGATAGGTCCACCTCTGCCATCTTTTTGATCCATTTAGGACACAAAAATGATCCACTCGTGACATTGGTGAGCCAATAAAACACAATGAAGCAAACATTTGATTAAACCACTTTATTAAAGATGATCCCTTAATTTGTAGATGAGTGATAAAATAAAGTAAATAACAACATGAGAATGGAGATTGAAAATGAAACATAGAAAAATTCAGATGAACAAAAACTATATTCCGCTCCCTTGCGATATAGGCGATGAAGTTTTTCGAAATGGATTCTTTCATTTCAATATTTCTCGAATAGTAGAGCACATACAATCCGGAATTCTTGAAGTTGAATTAGACACAATTGAAGTAAAAGATTGGTTCAAACATCACTTCCATAGCAGAATAAACGAGGAGCACCTTCCAACAGTCGACGTCAACAAACCGATAATTCAAGCTGAAATCAGACCTAATATGTATGAAATTATTGATGGAAACCATCGAATAGAAAAAGCATATCGAGAAGATATCCTTACAATCCAATCTTATAAACTAAAAGGGGAGCAACTCTTACCCTATTTTACAGAGAAGCAGAGGTATGTGGCTTATGTTGAGTATTGGAACTTAAAAATAAAGGATCATTTTTAATACCGTTAATGAAGGAATTCATGAACGAAGAGAGAATATAATATCGATGTATCAACTACTCATCTAGGTGACTAATTCTACCTAACCTTTATCCACGTAAAAATGATTAAGCTATTTGCTATAACCTCTGAATTTAAAATGGTACAAATCCCCTAGTAACACAACAATCCTATTATGTGCTAACCCTCATAACTCCTTCTTTATCCCAACATCACAACCACTCCACCCTATTATCTATGAAGTACAGTCCCTCCCCCAATGTCTTATAAAACCCATTATTGATAATAAAACAAGAAACTTAAATAAAAAGGAGCTAATCCATGTCCGCAAAAGTAACTAGCATTGGATTAAAAGGTTTAGAAGGTTACCGTGTTCAGGTGGAAGTGCAGGTAACGGAAGGGATTGAGACCGTTATTATTGTTGGGTTACCGGATGCATCTGTTAAAGAATCAAAGGAGCGGGTGTCCGCAGCGCTTTATAGTATAGGTTTTCCTCTAGTCGATTCTAAAGTTGTCATTAACCTTTCTCCAGCTGAGCAGAAAAAGAACGGTCCGTTATTTGATCTCCCTATCGCGATCGGAATTCTGAAAGAACTTAAAGCGATTAAGGACAAGATCCCTCCGAACACTGGATTTATCGGTGCACTATCTCTAGATGGCACGGTTCTACCAGTTGAAGGGATGATTGCCGCGATTTTGGCCGCGAAAAAGTTGCAGCTTCAAACGTTATTCCTACCATTTGATCCCACCATTCCTGTGGTAGAAATAGAGGACCTCGAATTGGTCTACATTCATACCATTCAGGATGTGGTTGATCTTCTCTCCGGTCAGCAGATCCTGTCAGTGCCAAAGCCAAAAGAATCGACAGATGAACGCTTTCATTTTCAACGGAACTTCAATCAAGTAATTGGCCATGACTTCGCAAAGCGAGCTTTAGAAATCGCCGCAAGCGGTGAACATTATTTCTTAATGGATGGTCCACCAGGCTGTGGAAAAAGCCTTTTAGCCGAAACGTTCCCATCCATCCTCCCGCCACTAACAAAAGAAGCCCAACTTGAAAAGATTAGTTTGTATCAATTAGCTGGTGCGTCGTACGACTCGCTCACTTTGCCATCCTATCGTCACCCTCATCACTCCGCTTCATCTGTATCAATCATTGGTGGCGGAACCAACCCAAAGCCCGGAGAAGTTTCGCTTGCCCATCGAGGTGTGCTATTTCTGGATGAACTAGGTGAATTCTCAAAGAAGACGCTCGATATGATGAGGCAACCTATGGAGAAGGAGAAGGTGACGATCAGCCGGGTGCATTCGACTGTTACATATCCTGCGAAATTTATCTTCATCGCGGCAATGAACCCCTGTCCATGTGGCTACTTTGGATCGAGTGACCACTATTGCACCTGTTCAGAGAAGCAAATCAAAGCTTACAAAAGTCGCGTATCGGGTCCCATTTTAGATCGAATCGATATAATACTCTCGCTAAAACCCGTGAATCTGAAAGAACACAATTTTGGTGGGATCGAATCATCAGAAGAAGTGAAAAAGCGGGTAATTGCTGCAAGAGAACGCCAGTATGATCGTTATGGAAAAGAAGTTTGCAACGGGAGCGTTTCATTTGAGCAACTCACAAGCAGTAGCCCTCTAACACCACTTCAGCAACAAAACCTCCAATCTTTATCAACTGCACAGGGATTCAGCAATCGCGTCCAAATCAAAATCATTCGACTGGCGAGAACGATCGCTGATTTGAAAGGCGACGACATCATTTCAGATGAAGCCATTGAAGAAGCCCTTCTATTACGGAAACTATCTCTCCGTTCAATCCAATCCTTCCACAAAAAATTACTCACAGGAGAAAACCATAATGTGCACTACAAATAGAAACGTCATCGTCATTTGTCATGCCTCGTAAAGCGAGACAAAAAAGCCATACAGGAATCTATCACATTATCTATAGAGGAGCAAACAGACAGGAAATCTTTCACGATAATGAAGATCGACTTCAATTCCTTCAAACTCTCGAAAAGTACTCGACCTTATATAAGGTGAAAATCTATGCGTGGTGTTTAATGAGCAATCACGTTCACCTTCTGCTGAAAGAAGGGAACGAAGACATTTCTATCACAATAAAGCGCATCGCCGTAAGCTTCGTCAAATACTATCATTTTAAATACAACACATCCGGCCATCTATTTGAGGATCGATTTAAAAGTGAGAATGTCGAGACAGTGGAATATCTCCTCACCGTCGTTCGCTACATTCATCAAAACCCTCTAAAAGCTAGAATGGTAAGGGCTGTGGAAGAATCGGGGTGGAGTAGCTGTCGACAGTATTATCAATTAACTTCGATTACGCGTTTTGTAAATTGTGATTTGATATTGAACATGTTTGGAGAAGACAGAACGACGGCTATTGAGCGGTTTAAGGAGTTTAACGAGACAGTAAACGATGATCGCTGTTTAGAGGATGTAGATACTGATAGGAGAAGGTTGACTGATGATGAAGCGAGATCAGTTATTAATAGAATCATTGGGAAGATTGAAATCGCACAGGTGAAGAGTTTACCGAAAGAGAATAGGGATCATATTTTACGGAAGGTGAAGGGTATTGAGGGAGTTTCGCAAAGGCAGGTGGCTAGGATATTGGGGGTTTCGCAGACTTTGATTTATAGGGCGTGAATGATTAAGCGCATGTTTATATAAGGTGAGTGGTAATGGTTGAGAATTTGTTCCTTACCTATTTTTTTGTATAGAGTGAATCACGAGAACCGTCCCGGTGATTCTTTCTGGTGATTCTTTGTAAAAATTGTTTGGAGTATATAAGAAAAGAATCAAGATTCACTTTTTCTAGTAAAATAGAATCGTTTAATAGGTCTTCTAATTAGTTCAAACAGACTGTTTTCAATTAATTGGTAACCAATTCACTCTGTCACATAAATCTCATTTATAATCTATTATGGAAGAAACTAATACAAATAAAAACCAGGAAGAACTGAAAAAGGAGCTACTTATGACTAAAAAACGTTTCTTACTTACTGGCATCCTTTGTAGTGCATTATTTATAGGAGGTTGTTCTGCGTTGACTAATTCAAATGATGAGACTGGAAAAGAGAATGAACAAAAAGCTGATAAAAAGACTGAAGAAGAAATGATAGAGGACAAATATTATGTTTCAGTTCAAGACTATACAGGTGAAGAGTATACGCTTGATAACGGTGAGGAAACAGATAAAATAGCTGAAGAAAACCGAGATGAAGTGGAGAGAGCAATCAAGAAGTACTTCAAGGATGAGTACGAAACAGAGGTTAAGGTACATAACATTGTGGGAGCAATTGATGGTGCCACTGTATTTGTTGAATCAGTTGGCAACCCGCATTTTTATTCTTATGCGATTATTCCAATAGATAAAGATAAAGTAGAGGTAGATTCTGAAGGTGTTTGGTCGCAGGAAGGACAGATTGAAACATCGATCGTTAGTGGTTTGTATGCATGGATTTATGAAGACGAATTTAAAGAACTTGATAAGTTTGTTGAGAAACTTCCAGAAGAATATCCTATTGTTGGCATAAGAAAAGAAGCGAATGAGAATGTCGGAGGAGGTTATTATACAACTCCTTATTATAATGTCACTATATTTGGAGGTCGTATCAAAGAGTTATTCCCAGAATATCTGGAAAACCCTAATAAGGGAATTGAAGAATGGAGAAAGATGGTGAATAATTCTCATATTGATCCTTCAATGATTTCAATTTCGATTGAGATGTATATGAAGGAAAAAGATGTTGAACCTGACAAATCTGCTTTTAATGAAATTGTAGACAAACTAACTGAAAAAGAAGGTTTGCCTGCTGGAGAATATAGCTTTTTTCTTCATGACAATCAAATTGATAAAACAAGCGGACAGAATAATAAAGAAAATTCTCTTGAAAAGGGTGCGCCTCATTATCTTGTAAATGATTAATGAAATATTAGAGCTCTTTGCAAAATTGCTCAACAGTACAATTAGAAGCATCTATTCACCGTCTGATGGAGGCATTCAAAAAGAAGTTAGAAGCAATCATCGGTTTTGGACTAAAAGAGAGTCATTCCTCTGAAAATATGAAGTGAACTTAAGGAGTAAGCAGACTCCTACACCGAATTGAAAGAACTGAAAAAAGGAGCTTGTATGACTAAAAAGAGATTACTATTTCCTGGCCTCCTTTGGGGCCTATTGCTTTTGGCAGGATGTTCTGCGTTAACTCATTCAGTTGATGAGTTAGAAAAGAACACACAATACGAGGAGACTAACTCGAGTGAAGATCACTATTATAAACCTGTTCAGACATATACTGGAGAAGAATATTCTCTTCCGAATGGTGATCAAACCGATCAAATTGCTATGGAGCATCAAGAAGAAATACGTGATGCCGTGAAAGCTTTTTTTAAAGAGACTTATCATACAGAGGTTAAGGTACATCACATTGTTGGAGCGGCAGGTGGAGCATCTGTTTCGGTAGAGTCAATCGGTGAACCGCATTTTTACTCGTACGCCATTATTCCTATCAACAAAAAAAACAAAGAAATAGACCCTACAGGAGTATGGTCGCAAGAAGGACAAGTTGAAACTGCAATCGTCAGTGGCTTATATGCGTGGATTAATGAAGAAAAATTCAATAAGTTGGATGAGTACATAGAGAAAAAAGTGAAGAAACATCCTATTGTCGGAATTGATGAAGAAGCTCTTCAAAACGGTGTGGGAAATTATCATACCACTTCTTATTACAAAGTCGTGATTTATGGTGGGGTTGTGGAAGAAAAGCTTCTAGGTGCGTATATGGATCAGCCTGACCGATCTAAAGAAGAGTGGGCTGATAGATTAGCAGGTGAGAATGTCGATCCGTCGATGATAGGAACTCTCATACAATTGTATATGGAAGAGCCGAAGATTGATCCAAGCAAAGAAATATTTGATGAAATCGTTAAGGACCTGTCTGATATGGAAGGATTAGCTGCAGGGCAATATGGTTTTATTCTACATGACAATACAATCGATAAATACAGTGGGGAAAATATAAAGGACAATAGTTTAGAACGAACTTATCCTGATGAGATTATTAAAAGATAACCGAAACTTGGAAATGATAAAAAGAAAACCTTCTTAAGATATTGCTTATCAATCAAAACAACAACATAACCAATAAAGAAGGTTTTCTAGACTTAAGTACCTATTAAAAAATGCTTTCAATTGTTCCACTATAAGGATCTACATAATACCAGCCCCATGTTGCTGTGTGAGCTGCTTCCGTACCTTCATCCACTAGTTCATAGACATGGATGACGTACCGTTCGCCTTCATCATGGTCATGCTCCACGATTAATTCGGGATGATCCGCAATGTTTTCATGTTCAATCACCGCTTCAATAGCTTCTTCGGGCGACATTTTGTTACTTTCTCTTTCCTTGCGATCTTTTTCACTTTCAAATTCTGGACCGGTATACATGACATAGGCATAGGCGGGCTGATCACTTGGTTCTACCTTAGAATAGTTTTTAGAACCTTCAATATAATAATAGTTTCCATCGCCTTCTGTCGTTTGGTTAGACAATTGACTGAACCAACCAGTCGATTTAACTCCTGAACTCACTTCAAATATGATCGATTTAACACTGTTATTGTAGTAGCCAATATATAATGGCCCATACTCCGTCACGTGATCATGTGACTGCATTTCATCCCGGTCAGGCCCTTCATACGTCGGGGTTCCAAGTTTGTTCTTTACTTGTTCTAACGTCATGCCTAATGTAATTCCTTCAACTGAAAATTGACCATTTACAACTTCAACACCGCTTGGGTTGATGCTAACAGGATTTTGAACTTTTTCTTTTTGTTCTTCTTTAGCAGGTGGATCTTGGGAAGTGGTTTTTTGCTTAGTGGAAGAAGGCTTAGACTCTGTCGTATCAGAAGTCGCCTCTTTCTTGTCTTGATCCTCTTCTTTATCATGATCAATTAGAATAGAATGGTTCTCTTCTTTATAAAATTGGTCATAGATTTTCTGATAAGTGCCATCTTCTCTTGCTTTAAGCAATTTTTCATTTAACAATTTTAATAATTTCTCGTCTTCACCTTTGACGAGATAGACCCAATAGCCCTGTTCTTTGTCATCATAGTAATAGGAATAAGTCATTTCAAAGCTAACATCACTATCAGAGTACTTCTCTTCGTCTGGCACTCCTGTCATCACATTGATGACATTGTCCTCAAGTGCTGATTGAGAATCCTTGAGGCTTCCCATTTCCTTTGATTCGATTTCTACTTCACCGTCTTTAAATACTGCTTTTAACAGCGCAGTTCCAAATTTGTCATTATTGTCAGTTACAATTTTTTCTGTTTTCTTTGGTTGTTGTTTGGTAGAAGGATCTGCTTCGGTTTCTTCATTAAATACACAACCTGAAATTAACAAACAGAAGGTTAATATGGATAAAAACCTTGGCAACTCATAACTCCCTTTCCTTTTGAATTGGTTAGCAGTTCTATAGTAACATGATAAACTGGTAAATATATCAAAACATAGAATTTTAGCTGTAGAACGAACTAGAAAAAGCTAATCCAATTAATAGTTTTAAAAGTTATCAAATCTGTCTAGACAACGCGGTGTTCTAAATCAAATCGCTCGCTAATCAAACGTTTGTTTAATGAAAAAATCGAAGGGGCTTTATAAATGATGATTCGTAAAAATAATGAATTAAGCAATTCTTTAAAAGAAATCTTCAAATATGCAGATGGTGTTCACGTCCTAAATCCTGGAGTGAATCTCAATCATATAATAGAAGTTGAAAAGGAATTAGCTATTACTTTTCCAAAAATCTATAAGGATTTTTTACAAGTTTGCAATGGTGGGGAACTATTTATTCCTGGTTCCATTTTGTCAGATTTGTATCACCCTGACCTTGGTGTAATGAAAAAGGGCACGTCATACATTAACGAATCACTCAGTAATAGGTTAAACGGAACAGTGCTGCATAAGAGAGTAATAAAGCCTATCCCTGGAACATCTATTCATTAAAAGTTTGATTAACTTTTACCTAGAGTAAAGTTTTAGTGATCTTTTTTGAGCAATTGTCTTCAGGTTTAGAGTTATCGTCAAACTTGCTTGTAAAATGACAATAAAAACAGGTATGCTTCTCCGGATTGAGAAGCAAACCCTGTTTTATTCTTTGGTGAACGTTCAAAATTGGGATTTGCTTCTTTGGTTTTTGTTTTGTATAAGTAAGTGAATCTACAGAACCCTTTCACTGATTCAAAAAGGAGCTACTTATGACGAAAAAACGATTCTTACTTACTGGTATTCTTTGCAGTGCATTATTATTAGGAGGTTGTTCTGCATTACCTAATTCAAATGATGAGACCGGAAAAGAGAAGGAACCAAAAAGAGATAAAAAGACTGAAGAAGAACGAATAGAAGATAAATATTTTATGTCAGTTCAAGATTATACAGGGAAAGAATATACGCTTGATAACGGTGAAGAGACAGATAAAATAGCTGAAGAAAACCGAGATGAAGTGGACAGCGCAATAAAGAAGTACTTCAAGGAGGAGTACAAAACAGAGGTTAAGGTACATAACATTGTGGGAGCAATTGATGGTGCCACTGTATTTGTTGAATCAGTTGGTAAGCCACATTTTTATTCTTATGCAATTATTCCAATAGATAAAGATAAAAAAGTGGTAGATACTGAAGGTGTTTGGTCGCAGGAAGGACAGATTGATGGAGCTATTATAAGTGGATTATATGCTTGGATTTACGAAGATAAATTTAAGAAGCTTGATCAGTATTTAGAAGAAAAGGTGAAAGAGTTTCCTGTAACAGTTATCTCTAAAGAAGCTAACGAAAATGGCGTTGGTAATTATCATACAACTCCTTACTACTCAGTTGCTATATATGGTGGCGTTATGGAAGAGAAACTTTTAAAAGCATATATGGATAACCCTCAACGTCCAAGAGAAGAATGGGTAGAAATGCTAGATGGAGAAACACTCAACCCTGCGTTCATAGGGATCCTGATTCAACTGTATATGGAGGAACCAGAGGTTGAACCCAACAATGAAATTTTCGATCAAATTGTGAGTGACTTATCGGAGATGGATGAACTACCGATTGGAAAGTATAGTTTTTTACTGCATGATAATACGGTCGATAAGACAAATGGGCAAAACAACAAGGAAAATACTTTAGATAGAGCTGCTCCAAATTATATTATTAAGGAATAATGTCTTAATATTCTTTGAAAAGGTGGACCTTAGCTGCAAAATCTTACTTAAGACTCCAGATTCCCACTTCTCAGTAGATAAAAACGGGGAAGTGTGGCACTAACTTATTATTTAGACGAGAAACCTTTCCCTCTGTAATCGGGAGTGAATAGGAGACCGATCGAGAGGGGGATTGGTTTCTTGTTTTTTTGTATAGCACGTGGGGAAATTGTGGATTTGGATTTGGCAATTAGGGTATTTAATAAAATAACATGTAATTATTTGTAAAATATATTTTCGGTGTGCAAAAAAGGAAAGAAGAACCATTTTTCTAGTGAAGTAGAATCATTTAAAAGAGAGATTAATTGGTTCTAATGGATTATTTTCAATTAATTGGGAATCAGGTCGCTCTGCCTCATGAATCTCATTTATAATCAATTAAGGGAAGAAACAAATACAAATATGAACTAGGAAGAACTGAAAAGGAGCTACTTATGACGAAAAAACGACTCTTACTTACTGGCATCCTTTGTAGTGCATTATTATTAGGAGGTTGTTCTGCTTTGACTAATTCGAACGATGAGACGGGAAAAGAAAATGAACAAAAAGCTGAAAAAAAGACTGAAGAAGAAATGATAGAGGACAAATATTTTGTATCAGTTCAAGATTATACAGGGAAAGAATATACGCTTGATAACGGTGAAGAGACAGATAAAATAGCTGAAGAAAACCGAGATGAAGTGGAGAGAGCAATAAAGAAGTACTTCAAGGAAGAGTACAAAACAGAGGTTAAGGTACATAACATCGTAGGAGCAATCGATGGTGCCACTGTATTTGTTGAATCAGTTGGCAAGCCGCATTTTTATTCTTATGCGATTATTCCAATAGATAAAGATAAAAAAGAGGTAGATTCAGAAGGTGTTTGGTCGCAGGAGGGACAGATTGATGCTGCAATCCTAAGTGGCTTATATGCATGGATTTATGAAGATGAATTTAAGAAGCTTGATCATTATTTAGACGAAAAAGTGAAAGAGTATCCTATAGTCAGTATATCTGAAAAAGCTAATCAGAATGGGGCTGGAAATTATCATACAACCCCATATTATAAATTGGTCATATACGGTGGTATCGTGCAAGAAAAACTCTTAGATGAGTATTTGAATAATACCGATCGCTCAAAGGAAGAGTGGGTGAGTATGCTAGAAGGGGAATCAATTAATCCGGCTATGGTTAGCGTCCTGATACAGTTATATATGGAAGAACCTGATGTTGAGCCAGATAAAGAGATATTCGATGAAATGGTAAGTGATCTGTCTGATATGGACGGGCTTCCTGTGGCGAAATATAGTTTTTTGTTACACGATAATACAATTGATAAAACGAATGCACAGAATAATAAAGAAAACACTCTAGAAAGAAAAGCACCAAATTATATTATTAAGGAATAATGTCTTAATATAATTTGAAAAGGTGGAGGTATACTTGAAAGCTGTTCAGCACAAAAAAATTAATGATGTGGATCTTGTAGAACTGTCAGGGTTTCATGCATATCGGAATCCATCCTTAACAGAGCTTCTAAAGGTAAACAAAAACATTTACCAAGTTGTTGATCGAATTAATCTCAAGGCATCAGGATTAAATGCGTTTACTGTTCAAAAAGTTACCAATGAAATAGATTCAAATGAAGTAGCGGTAATTTTTGTAGGAACTAATCCAAAAGACATGAAAGACGTATTTACTGATTTACAACTAATTGGTTCTGATATTCCTAGACAATTAAAGGATGCGGCCATATATTTTGAAAAGATGGAAAAAGAATTCGGTGATATTTCCTACGTAGCTGGAAACTCCCTCGGAGGTGCACTTGCAAACTCAATCGCAGTACAAAATCAAGATGTTAAAAGTGTAACTTTGAACCCAGCCATTTTACCTGGTGAACTAATCCCCTCTTCAAACTTAAACGTAAATAGCACCAATTACTTTATGGAGTATGACCCGTTGACAAACGGAGAGGAAGCTTTGGGTCTTGGTGATCGTATACCAGGGAAAGTTTATCGAATTGGAGGGGGAACTCCGACAGGATCTCTTCTTTTAGGTGCTAACCATACAGGTTACCTAGAAGGTGATATGAAGGATCAACAAGTAGAAGTTGGTACCGAGGGCGATGTCGGTTACGGTTTTATTCGCGTTGGTGCTGATGAACACATTGTCACGAGTATTTGGACAGGAGATTCTCTCCACGGCGGGAATTCAAGTCGAATCGAATTGAATGCAGATACGATCAATACGCTCTATCAAGGAATCTATGATTTGGTTGGAAATCGTCTATCCCTTTCTTCCGAATACATTGGGAATTCCGTGAGTATCGTCGAGGACGAGAGAGCGAAATTTGAAGAACGTGTAACAAATTTAAAAGAAACGTTCTCTACGTTTGTTGAGGATCTAACTTCGTCCCCTGTCTTAAAAAGTATTACCGCAACCGGTTACCTTATCCAGTTTGAATTGGATAGTATGAGAACGATGTTAACGATGGCCGAGGATCGTTTTAGAAGCCTGAATGCGTTCCTCAATTCCCCTCCAGCAGAAATTGCTGAACACCTTCTTAATATGGATGTGAGTGTGGAAAGCATTTTTGGAGAAATTCGCAATAAAATTAATGAGATCGAAAGTTCATTTGAAGATCTTATACAGCATGTCACTTACATAAGAGAAGAGAAACTACCTGAATTATTTGAGGGAGGAACCGATTTCATTTATGATGCTGTGGTTGGGGAATTAGCCTCTCATTATGACATCATTAACCAAAATAACGGTTTATTGTCAAAGCAAATCATGAGTTTTGGAACAAGTGTTTCGGAAACGGCAGCTTCCCTTTTCGATCGAGAATTATCTCTAGCTGATTCCATTAAGTCTAAAGTGAATCAAGTTCAAGACATAGGGAAAATATCAAAAGTAGAAAAATCACGTTTGCTGGACTCTCACTATTTACCAAATGGCCTCTCGATTAAAGAAAAGGTATTGGAAGAAGGAACGGAGACATTTATCCAAGCGATTTGGCAGTTAATTATTCCGCCTCTTTCAGCGATTAAGAGTGTCCTTACTTTATTCAGGAATTCATTGACTCTATTGATTCAAACAATCCGATTCATTAACGTCCAAGCTACCTCTTCTTTGCCAGCAAAATTAGTAGGTTTGTTTAGTAACTTTGATGAACAAATTAATGAGCTCATTTCCATCACGCTCACGCCATTAGAGCAACTACAAAATATGGTGGAAGGACTTGAAGAAGGAACTCAGCAGTTGTTAACGAATTTCCCTGATCTGATCGATCGCTTTAAGCCTTATATTGATACAGCACTGTTTAACATTAGTAAATATCAAGACGTTCGTTTGTACAATTTAAGTTCGAACACGATTTTAGAAGAAATGATTCTATTATTCTCAGATATCATCAACCAGCTTTCACATCAAAAAGCAGTATCTGTGGAAGCCCTTGTCGAAGAGTCAGAACAAGTGGTGGAGAATCTTAAAGTGTTTCATTCACAGGTTGAGAGAGGGACGATTTTTTAAGAAGGGGAATCGAATCGTTGGGGACGGTTCTCATGATGCAATCTATATTTAGAAGGAACAATGATTATTCAATAGTTATTGTTCTTTTTATTTATGGTATTGAATCAACAGAACCGTCCCAGCGATGCCAGCGATGCCAACGATGCCCACAATCCAAAAAAAGGAGATGCAGATGAACAAACAAACTATAAAAAACAATCGCAGTAAAATAATGTGGAGTTTCATTAATGTTGCTTTAATCGCTAGTTATATTGTATTAATGTTCGATTCGAACACTCATAATAATCTTTTAGCTACATGCCTCTTCACGTCGTACTGGTTTATTCGAATTCTACGTTATGGATTGAACGAACGGGCAGAGGGGAATCAGAAACGTGCTTTATATCATTTGGGGCTGGCCATTATCGTCGGTATGGCTATCGTTGTGGTAGGAGTGATTTATTTGTTTGGGCTGTAGGTGAAACAGCATAGATTGTTGTGCTATGCTGTTTTATGAGAACTGCCTAATTGGTTCCGAAACTATTCAATGGGAATTAATTTTACTTTTGCGCGTGTTTCAATTAAGTCCCCGTTAAAGGTATAGAAAACATAATCACCATCACCTACCCCGTCTCCTAGAATCGTGTTAACGGTGGTACTTCCATCTGAATCCATCACAAAGAAGTTTGATCCATCACCCACATTAGTAACCTGATAACGCCCTTCTGGGACATCTTTACCTACTACATACTGTCCTGCAATAAGAATGATTGGCTCTTCCTTTTTTTGTGTAATCACATTTTCGATATCTTCAAGAATACTCTTTTTAGATTTGATCGTTTCATTTACTTGATTTAGTTCTTTTTTATTCGTGTCCAGGTCGCTAGTGATGCTATCTAATTCCTTTTTTGTTTCTTTAAAATTGTTTGAGAGGGTGTCAATTTCTTTAGTGAGTTCGTCTTTATCCTTTTGTAGTGCAGCTAATTTAGAGAATTCAGCTTCTCGTTCTTTTTGTACAATTTTCAGTTCATCTTTCTCAGATATAATGGTATCTTCTGATGTTTTCACTTTTTTGCTTAAGCTTTCTAACTTGCTTTCAGTTTCATTAATCTTTTTTTGAAGATCCTCATAACGCTCCTTAGCAGATTTTGTTTTTTCGTGATTACTCAGTTCTTCATTAATAGATACTAATTTGGTTTCTGCTGACTCGATTTCTTCCGTAAGTTCTTTATACTCTTTACTGGCATCTTCTTCTATATTTCTATTCAATCCGAACATAATACCAAATAAAGAACTCACAATAATACACAGTAGAAAGGCTAAAGCGATCCCACCTTTATTAATAAACTGATAAAAACGTTTAAGGTACTTTTCCACTACAATTGGTTGTTTTTCCCTCCAGATGGATATTGACCAATAAATCAGAGCAGATAGGATGATTAGTAAGAAAGGTGAAACCCAAATTCCTGGGCTAGTAGATAGAATGAGACTGGGTATCGCTACTAATAATGAAATAACTGCTGACAAAAGAAATTTCTTTGCGTTTTTGTTTTTCGTAAAATACAATACAATTCCAACAATGAATAAGATTGGAGTGGAAAGTAAAGCTATTAAGAAAGGAATAATGAAAAATTCCACAAAGCAACCTCCTTAACTTATTAAGTAATGTACTTGGAAATTTCTAATGAAAACCCCAAGCGGAAATGATAGTAATTAACACCTTCTTAAGAGCTATGTTAATAATATGAATGAGTTAAGTATTTATTCATAGAGCGGACGCGGTATGACGGAATCATTGAACGGTTCTCTTGATGAGCGTTAGAGATATAGGGGATTTCCACCAAGGAAACGAATTAATCGACTCGTGGCATTTGTGATTACTATTAAACACTTAAGCATCGTATTCGGAAGTCAAACGATCCTGCTCATAAAAAAAGCACCTCTTCCAATAAGGGAAAGGTACTTTTACACATTTATTTAGTTTTCTCAATAACCATATTTAACGTTTTTTTAATTTCCTTCAGCTCTTCCATTGCCTTTTCTTTTTCATCTGATTTAACAGCTTCAAGATAAGACTGTGCATGGGCAGAAAGGGTTTTGTAAGCTTCTTCGCCTTCCATGCGCTGGATGTCGCTTGAAATCATATCGATGAAGAGAGCACCTTCTAGAGCAGTAATCGTGGATTTATCTTCGCCCCATTCTTCTTCGCTCTCTTCATATTCATGAAGAGCTACTTTTGAGAAGCCGCGAATAAACGCATGGTTAACAGCTTTTGGATCGATTTCAGCTACATCGTTTTCAAGACTAAAATTCTTCTCGATTAGTGCTGCATCTTCTTCAGCGTGGTTGTTAATATAATTTGAGATCGATTGATAGAATGCCCATCCTTCAGCTTGTTCTACGCGAGCATGTTCAGGATCTTCTTTTGCTTCCTTAGCTGCTTTTGTTGCATATCCTTCAGGTAGAGCGCCAGTTGCAAGGTAGAACGTCTTCATCAATGTCTTATCAACCATTTGGGTTCCGAGTACAAATTGAAGATTGTCATCGTTTTCGACAGCGGCTTCCATTTCACTGAAACCAGAGTCGATTTGAGCAACCATGGAAGTATCGTACGCCGCGTCACGCTTTTCGACCGTTCCTTTTAACACTTCATAGTATTCCTTCGCTTCTTCAATCTCTTTGTTCACTTCTTCTGTATTGCCCCAGTTTTCTTTCACTTCGTCAAACTCATGCTTTACCGTTAAATAGAAAACCTTTTGCATGAGCTTATCATAAATTTGTTTCACAACTTCTCCATCAAGGTCACCAGATTTTCCAGCTTCTAAAGCAGAAGAGATCTGTTGATCCATTTCACCTTCTCGTTGCTCAACAAGAGGTTGTAAATCGTTATTATAAAGATCAATCACAGCCTGATAGTCGACTTCTTCACCTTCAGAAGCTTTCTCAAGCTCTGCTTTCCCTTCATTAAAAGAAGAAATGAAATCAGCATCTTCTTCCTTTTCTTCACCATTACCTTCATCCGCTTTTTCTGTGCTATTCTGTTCTGATTTTTCATCAGAAGCATTTTCATTGGCAGAATTACCATTTGATTGTCCGCAAGCAGCTAGAACAAGTCCTAGCGCAAGAAATAAATATAAGACCTTATGTTTCAACACGTTTTGTTTCCTCCTATTTCCTATGTAGTAATCGTTATCATTTCATCATTAGCATATAGAGAATGATTCTCATTGTCAACCGGTAAATGAGAATTGGGGGAGCGGCATAGGCGGCATAGGCGGGACGGTTCGTGTGATTCATTTTAAGGCGAAAACGAGATAAAAGAGCTAAATAACTGAAGGAAACTCATTCGTAATTACAAATGATTTTGGATGTTTGGTAAGAGCGTAGAGCAGCAACAAATTTCTTAATACCTTTCAAAAGATAGCAAGCGCCCAGTTAAACAAACGTTTGATTAACTGGGTATAAACAGATTTATTATAATATCCTCATACAGATGAAGGGAATTTTATAAGGAAAAAGAATATGTTAACGTACTCGAAATAATCAGGAGGTGATTATGGGAGATTGATAGCGTTCAGAAAGGAGATTGTTCCTCCAGTCCTCCAGCTGAATGGATCTCACTCAATAACAAAATTCTTAAGCGCATAATATATCTTATCTAAGTACCAAGACTTCGTTTCCTCCAATCTCTAACTCCGTTTTATCAAAACTTTGTTCTCATCTTTATCTACTAGATTCATACCCAGGCTTTCTATTCTGATAATTATTTCACTCTCATAACATAACGTTACCTCAATCGTCTCCGTTAATTGGAGAAGTATACAAACCCAACAAGCCCTGACAATCAATTCAGAAATACCGTCTCGACAAATTAAATAGGGAGAGTAATCATGCCACGAGAAGCAAGGAAAAGAAGCAAAACATCGATTTATCATGTCATTTTTAGAGGAGCGAATCGTCAGGGAATTTTTCATGATGATCATGATCGGATTCGATTTCTTCACACTCTTGAAAAGTACGCCCTCTTGTACGAAATGAAATGCTATGCGTGGTGCCTGATGAACAATCATATCCATCTGCTATTAAAGGAAGGGAACGAAGAGATCTCTTTGACGTTAAAGCGGATCGCTATAAGTTTCGTCCAAACCTATCATTTTAAATATCGTACATCGGGCCATCTCTTCGAAGACCGCTTTAAAAGTGAAAATGTAGACACGCTCAAATACCTTCTTACCGTGGTGCGCTACATCCATCAAAATCCACTGAAAGCGCGGATGGTTAGGAATGTAGATGCTTGGCCATGGAGCAGTTGTGGGGACTATTATCGGGGGTATTCTGAAACGAAATGGTTAGATTGTGATTACATCCTGAACCTGTATGGTCATGATCGCCGTTTAGCTATTGGACATTTTAGGGAGTTTAATGAACGAGTCACTGATGATTGTTGTTTAGAAGATGTAAACGACAAAAAAAGAAGGTTGACCTATGATGAAGCGAGAGACCTCATAAAAAGCAGTCTTGGTGTAGTGGAAATTGCTCAGGTTAAGAGCCTTCCTAAAGAGAGAAGAGATCCGTTAATAAGAGAGTTAAAACGAATAAAAGGGGTGTCACAACGGCAACTGGCAAGGGTATTGGGTGTATCACAAACGCTGATTTCTAGGGCGTGAATCGGGAGAACCGTCCCGGCGATTACCGGCGATTCTACATCAAGTCAACAAAGTAACTTAATAGCATAAAGAAAATGATAGCTGAAACAAGCAATACAAACGAGAAAACAATAAGCAATAGCCTAGAAACAAACCAATTAAATCTCTTATATACCCTACTTGCCACAAATTGGGTTAATCCGACCAATGGGGATGATAGAACCATTAAATAGTCTAAGTCATGAACTACCCATCGATAAAATCCTTGCCCTGCAGATTTACTTATGAGATATAAGAAAGAAAAAAATAAATTGAAGCACAATGATATTCCGATAAATCCACATACTGTTGCCAGAAACTCCATCAAATCTTAAACATCCTTTACTTTTTGCTTTATATTAACAGCATATCCGGAGTACAAGACATACCTTTCCATTTAGCTTTCAATGACTACTATAATAAGTCAAACAAAACAAAAAATAAGATTGCTAATACCAATAATAAGGAGTATAGGAAAAGGATCATTCTAGCTGTAAACCAGTTATACTTTTCATATAATCTAGTTGCTACGAATTGCGTCAATCCCAAAAACGGAAATATTAATATCGTTAATATTCCAAAATCATCGTAGGTAACCCAGTGATAAAATCTTTTTCCTGCAGATTTACTAACCATATATGAAAACGAAAAAAGCATATTGAAAATTAATGAAAAGCCAATAGCACCAAATATAACTGTTATTACATGCATCATGTTCATCGTATCCTTTTCACTATTTAAGAATTTATTGGAGATGATTTATACCAATCCGAATAATTTATCTGTTGCATTTCATGTGTCTTTTGCTTTCTCATCAGTCTTAAATAACGTTTTGCCAACAGCTGCAGCCTTTTTGTTTTAGGTTGATTCGGAAAAATAAATAAAGGAAATAAAGAAACCGAGATCTAGGAGAATTAGCAGAACGGAGAATAAAACAAGCATCCCTCTCGCTTTAAACCAATTAAACCGGTCATAACAGCGACTTGCTACATATTGGGTTAACCCGAAGAACGGAAAGGAGAGGAGGACCAGTATCTCTAGGTCCTCATGAGTAGCCCAATAATAAAATCCGGTCCCTGCTGATCTACTGACGAGATATAGTACTGAAAAAAATAAATTAAACGTTAACAATACGGCAATAACTCCACAAGCTATCGTTAAAAACTGCATGCATTCACGTCCTTTTTCTAGTGAAATTTATTCAGAACGATTTACATTGCTTACCTTCGAAGTACGCTGCTACCTTTTTAAATCACTCTATACGAGGAGCTTGAATGACAAGTTATCAAATGTTTGAACCTCTTCAAATTACTATTCACAGGCAACTTCTATGCATTCTTCTTTTATTTTTGGAAAACCGTCCCCTTCACTAATTCCACCAATGAAGAAGCTCTGGCTAATATCCATTTCGAATTTAGCTTCTCCATTTACCGTTCCTCTCAAAGCAAAATTACCCATAGGACTGCTATGATCGGTACTAAATTCAACTGTTTCAACACCGTTATAATTATTCCGTATGTATTGTTCTGCTTTATCTTCGGCTTTTGCGATGAATTCCTGATCATATCTTTCATTGCTTGAGTTCACGTTGCAGGCTCCGAGAGAAAAAGCTAGTAAAATAGCGATTAAAGAAAGATATTTCATAAGGTCACCTCTTGAATACAAAATATTTAGCGAAAACTCAATAAGGCAAGGGTTTAACAATTTTTTTGCTTATTGGGAACCAGCCATCTTCCCAAATAAAATAAAGAAAATGATTGCGAAGACAGATAATGAAATAGAAAATAAAACCAACAAAACCCTAGCTATAAACCAATTAAACCTTTCATATATATTACTTGCGACAAATTGAGTTAAGCCAATCAATGGGTATGAAAGAATCATTAAAAATTCTAGATCGTGAACCACCCATCGATATAACCCTTGTCCTGCCGATTTACTTATGAGATATAAGAAAGAAAAAAATAAATTGAAGCACAATGATAAACCGATAAATCCACATGCTATTGCGATAAACTCCATCAAGCGACACCCTTTTCGTAAATGCAGTCACCTAAACTTCAATTAAACTATTTTAATAACGTTGCTAAAATTGGTGATGTACTGCTTTATATCAAGTTATGCTTATAAGATAATCAAACAAAATAAAAAATGAGATCGCGAGGATCAATACCAAAATGGCGTATAAGATTAGCATTAATCGAGCTGTAAACCAGTTAAATTTTTCATAAAATCCACTTGCTATGTATTGCGTTAATCCGAATATGGAAAAGTTATTAGTGTTAATATGAAAAAATCATCATGGGTAGCCCAGCGATAAAAGCCCTTTCCTGCGGTTTTGCTAACCATGTATAAAAATGAAAAAAAGAGATTAACCATTAAGAAAAATCCAATAACACCGCAACAAGTAATGAACACATCCATCATTTACTTAACATCCTTTGCCGTTGTTTTAGAGTGGCTGGGGGTGTGATCACTCTTTCTCTCAATTAAAATTTAACCAGTTCACACACGTCGAAAGATTTGATGTCTTCTCTGAAACCCTCCGTTGATTATACACCAACTTCTACAATTATGATGAATGATTAGTAAGGCACCCTGTAATATTATATAAAGATAAGCTCATTCCAAAGGTGTTTTGTGTTCAAACAGGGAGCTATTCATCCTAATGCGTAGCTCACCTGTTTTTTTACATGTATTAAAACCATGTGAAAAATTCAAGCAATTCGCAGCTAACTAATAGGAAGGGAGAACGAAGAGATGAAGAAAGGTATATATGCTGAATCTCCGTTCTTTTTACTTCTTTAATGTACAATTATGGAGAATTCTAATCATCCTTTAAGGTACTTGGATAATGTTTTTCCAAAAACCCATTCTCTAATTCACTCTTATCTCTGCTAATCATTCTAATGTAATCGAAATCATATCGACTAACACGATATACGTTATGATTTCGATCTGTTGGAATTTGTGGGGAATCGAGCGGATAAGGTGTATGTATATGCTTCACATGAGGAAAGCATTATTTCAAGTCAGTTTTTCTACGCTATTAATCATAAGTATGTAAAGCCACATAAAGTAAACGATGCATTAGAAGATGGCGATGAAAGATATGATGTATCGTCAAAAAGAGGTTTTATGGTACTACGCATGATGATTTTAAAACGGCAGATCATATTGCTGATGAGTGGTTTGAAGAGATAAAAAGTAATCAAGTATGAGTCGATTTGTAGTCATCTATTGTCCAAGAAGTAAACTGCATTTAAAAGTATTTTTGAGATGATTGAAAGGGGACGTAGGTTGGAAAACAATTTTACGTAAAAGAAGCAAATTCAGAAGGTCATCGCTGTAGTCATTGAAAAAAAGGAGGAGAGCAACCATGATTACAAGTTATGCAAAATATAAAAACGGCATTTATGAGTTAGAAAGGAATGGCGATGTACTAGAATTGATAAGTACAAATCCTGAAGATCTTGAAAACGGATTTTCATATTATGAAAATGTGTTAGGAGAGACACAAGACGATTTTTTTTATAAAAATGGTTAATATGGAGGAGTTGGACTTTGCATTTGATTTAAAGGTGAATGCCAAGTACAAGAGAGAAGAATTTGAAACGCTATCCATTGGGCCTTTTACCCTTCGAGACGATAAAATTTCACTTTTTACAAGTGATGAAGGAATGGCGAAAGAATTTAACTTTTATAAGAGAGAACAGTTCGTTTTTATTAAAGAAGTTTCGATTCAGGAAATTGAACATCTGATCGAAATCCAACTCCCAATTCTTAAATTTAAAGAGTTACCGATCTCTCGAAAAGTGATTGCAAGCAATGAAATGATAGATTACATAAAAGAAAATATGATGTAGCACATTCCTCTTTTGGTAAGCGAGTGGAGTGATGAAAAGATGAACCAATCCCAACTGCTTAAAGCGTGTGAATGAATGGGGTTTGACGTTGAGATTATTCAAGATCGTATTAAAGAAAATGTTTCCTGCAATTGAGGGTCAGCAGAGTAAGAAGGAGCGAGTTACAAATGAAACTAAGACAGGCTTCTACCCTAATGAACCGACCGGGATTACATACGTTATGTAAAGATGATGTGCTGCAAGAGAGAAAGTCCCCTTATGAAAATTATTATAAGTTAACAAGATGCAACAACACCTGGCAATATGGATTATTTGTGGTAGAGAATCAGAACAATCCATTTTTTAAGGAAATGCAGAAATTTCATTCCGAAGCTGAAGGGGCCAAGTACTTTTTATTCCATCGGTTATCTTCTTATTATTTTTCAGAGAGAATACGTCCTTTTATGATAAGCCATTCTGAATTGGATATAGGTGGTCCTTTCTTTGATTTAAAGAAATTAAAAAAAGCAATGTCTCTCATTGGGATCCCTCCTTCCATTGTGTCGGTTGGGAAAGTGAAGGAACTACGCTTGGAACGTAAAAGGATTGCATTAATAAAGAAAGATGATGGAACTTTTATTGTTTCTTTTATGAATGGAAATGGGGAAGTCATTCAATCGACTATGCCAGTTGATTATAAGAGAGCATTGTTTATCATTTTTAAAAAAGTGTACTTACTTCATCTTTTTGAACGAGAAGTAAGCGAATGGTTGGAGAAAGAAAATCTTAGAAAATATGTCTCTGACCGCGACATTTCTATTTTTCTATCATAGGCAGGTGCAAAAGAAATTGGATCGGGAGAAGTTATTTTAGAATCGGCGGGACGGTTCTACTGATTCAGTCGCTTACAAATAAGGAAAAGTAGGGGAGCTAAGTCATTTTATGATCTAGTTCTCCTGCTTTTTTATTTGGGCTAAACAGATTTTTTTGTAATATTTACTACTGCATTAGTTATTTTAAGATAGCATCGTGAGAACCGTCCCGCCGATTCCCCCCAGCCCCCAAATTCCCAGAGAGATAATGTCACATGATTGTTGTAGACAATTTTTGTTCATGCAAAAATACTTATAATCATAAATGTCAGATTAATTAACGTTTTCTAAAAATAAAATCATGGTTCTGAAAAAGTGAAAGGGGAAGTTAGAATGGATTCGATGTTTTTGATGAATAGTCTTTGGGTGATGTTTTCAGCAGTGCTTGTTATTTTGATGCTAGGCGGTTTCATTTTACTGGAAGCTGGGTCAACACGAATGAAAAATGCTGGCCATATTGCTGGTAAGACGATCTTCACATTTGGGATTGCTTCGTTAGTCTTTTGGGCAGTTGGGTATGGGTTAATTTTCGGGGAAGGAAATGCGCTCTTCGGTTTAACGGACTTTTTCTATTCAGGTTATGAAATTGAAGGATTAGGACTTTCAGCACCAGTTTTCTTCTTATTCCAGCTAGCGTTCGCAGGTATTTCCTTAACGATTGCATTTGGTGGATTTGCTGAACGTGCGAAATTAACAGCTTATATTCTGTTTGCGGTTTTATTCTCAGTCCTCGTTTATCCTGTGATTGCCCACTGGATTTGGGGCGGCGGCTGGTTAGCTGAGCATAGGAAACAAGACTTTGCAGGTTCCACGGTTGTTCACTTAACAGGTGCAATGGGCGCTTTTGCTGCAACGATTCTTTTAAAACCACGGATTGGCAAATATAATAAAGATGGTTCTCCGAACAACATTGCCGGGCACAACCAGGTATTTACGGCACTCGGTGTACTCGTTTTATGGGTAGGTTGGTTCGGATTTAATGCAGGTAGTACGTTATCTGCTGACGCTGCATTCTTTGGATTTGTCGCTATGAATACGAACTTAGCAGCAGGTGCTGGAGCTGTAGCCGCTTTAGTTGTGGCGTGGGCCGTAACAGGAAAAGCGGATGTGCCAACGATGTTAAACGGTGGATTAGCAGGATTAGTTGCGATTACAGCTTCCTGTGCTTTTGTCGACACGTGGGCAGCGGTTGTGATTGGATTAGTTGCTGGAATGATCGTGTTTTACAGCATGAGATTTTTCGAAAAGCGAAAAGTGGATGATCCGATCTTTGCTTTATCTGTGCACGGTGTAGCAGGCGTGTGGGGTACGTTATCAAACGGTTTGTTCGCAACGCCAGAGCTTGCAACTGTTGGGAAACCAGGACTTTTCTACGGTGGCGGCTTCGAGCAGCTAGGCGTTCAAGCACTTGGTGTTGGTGCGAGTGGAGCTTATGCATTTGGTGTTTCGTTTCTGCTTTTAGTAGTCATTAAGAAAGTGCTAAACGGTTTACGTGTCACTGAAGAAGAAGAGATTATTGGTCTTGATCTCAGTGAGCACGGTAGCTATGGTTACCCAGAATTCTTACAGACGAGCGAACAGCCAGTACAACAAGGTGGAAAAAGCTCAAAATCCGGTTAATTGAGATGCAAAGGGGCTGTCGGTATGGATGATGGTGTTGAAACTTATGAGGATCTAAACAAAATGAGAGAACAACAAATCAAGAACGTTGCGACAGATCATTTTGCACTGAATCACTTCCATGATCAGCTGATGAGTCAAATCGTGCATCTAGCATTGGAGAAAGTGAAAAAAGAGTGGGGGCCACCTCCCTCTCCTTTTTCATTTTTTTTAATGGGGAGCGGCGGTCGGTTTGAGCAAGCGCTATGGAGTGACTAGGATCATGGGATTGTTTATGAAGTTACGAGCAAAGAGGCGAGCAACTATTTTCTTAAGCTTGGAAAAGAAATCTCGGTTGGTCTCAATACGGTTGGATATGAATTCTGTGATGGAAATGTGATGGCGTCTAATCCACTTTGGTGTAAATCAATAGAAGAGTGGAAAAGGCAGTTAGAAAACTGGATGGATGATGAAAGCTTTGAAGCTATCCGTCACTTATTAATTTTTATTGATGCGAGAGTCTTAGTTGGTAGAGGGAAATTTATTGAAGATTTAAAGCAAGTGATTCACTCTAAAATCGAGGAATCACCATACTTATTAAAAAGAATGCTGAAAAATACGATGAGGCTTCAAAAAGGGATCGGTGTATTCGGACAAATACTCGTCGAAACGCATGGAACCCATACTGGAGAAATTAATTTAAAACAGACGGCTTTATTTCCCTATGTTAACGCGGTGAGGCTTCTTGCATTGAAGGAGAGCGTGATGAAGACTTCTACTTTAGCAAGACTTGGTGCATTATCAGATAGTAGCGGTTCAGAATGGAAGCAGTATGAAGATAAATTTAGAAGGCTTTTACAGTTTCGGCTTTGTTATGGAAAACAAGAAGATTATGAAGCCGTTCATTATGTGACGATTGACTCCCTTCATAAAGAACAGAAGAAAGAGCTCAAGGAGGTTATGAAAAAAGGCATTGAGCTTTACAACGACACCACAAAGCACATCGAAAAGGGTGTTACTAAATGAAGATGAATCAAATGGTTCAATATTTAAAGCAGTTATCCGGTAAGGTGAATACGAGCATGTACGCATCAATTCAAGATCAATCAAACCCTCATCATATTTCCATGCTAAGACAAATGCAAAAAGAAATAAAAATGAAAAACACGTTGGAAGTGCCGTTGAATCAATTAAGAGTCGTTGTGTTTGATCTTGAAACAACCGGTTTTTATCCGAATAAAGGGGATGCCATCCTGTCGATTGGGGCGGTGAAAGTAACCGGTGAAACAATTGAGAAAGATACTTTTTATTCATTGGTTCAGTCTAGTAACGCACCATCCGAAGAGGTCACTGAATTAACGGGCATTAAGGCGGAAGATCTGGATTCAGCACCGCCCCTCTCAGATGTGCTCGCTCGATTTTATGAATTTATGAAAGGGCACACTTTAGTTGCGCATCATGCGAAGCATGAACAGTCTTTCATGCAACAAGCCACCTGGAGTTTGATGCGTGCCAGTTTCGATCATCGCATTGTGGATACTTCCTTTTTAATACGAATTGCTGATCCTGAGCTAAAAGGATTTCAATTAGAAGAGTGCTGTACAAATTGCGGAATTGAGGTGAAAGATCGCCATCATGCCCTGGGAGATGCCAAAATGACAGCTGAGCTGTGGTGTCATTACTTGAAGAGAATTCAGGAGATGGGGTTTACGAATTTGCGTGAGGTTTATGAGCGGTTGGCGCGGATGGGGTAGGGGCGTGAAAACTAAAGATCCAGATGAGTGAAACCTAATGTGAGTAGCTTATCTGGTTTTATTTTGTAAAAAAGTATAATTTGAGATTTTGTCTAGGTGATTGCCGAATAGGATTTGTATGTAATGTGATAGAGATATTAGGTAAGCTAGAGCATATGTTTGCTTGTTTCTGTATGTGACTGATTAAAAAGAACTACTTCTTCGATTACTTAATTTCTTAATGGCGCACAAAGAACCATTTGCGTTCTTTATAAGAAACGTTATAATATTTATAAAGAACAAAAGATCGATTTTAGAAAGTTTGTAAGAGAAGAGATATTAATAAAGGAGGGGTCACATGGAAGGTGAAGTTAAGAATGATTAGCGAAAATATAAAAAAATATCGCGGTGAGAAAAGTCTATCATTAACTGAATTAGCAAAGCGATCGAATGTTTCGAAGTCTTATTTGAGCAGTCTTGAAAGAGATATTAAACAAAATCCATCAATTAATATTATTGAAAGGATTGCAAACGTTTTAGAAGTAGATGTTCAAGACATATTTAGTGAAAATAAGTATGAGGTTGCGAGGGAACACGATAAAGTAGGTTCTGAATGGTTCAATTTTATAAAAGAAGTAAAAATGGCAGGTATTAAGGAAGAGAACCTAATTTATTATAAAGAACTAATAGAATTTATTAACTGGAAAAACAAGAATAAATAGGTTGTTTGATTATGGTTAATACATTTAAATAGTCACTTTATATAGGATGATGACTAGTCCTTATTGCTCCCTTCTTCATAAAATATAAAGTAGTGAAAGAAGTTTTTAATATACTACACTATTATATTATGGAGAGTAGAGGTGTATCAATGCATAAGGAAGTCGTAGTAGATGACTTTGCAGGTTCAAACGATCCTCAGAAAATACAAGCTGCAATAGATTATGCTCATATAAATAATGTAAAAACAGTATACCTTACAGAGCGTGATTATATTATGACTAGTGGCATTCAGATAAAAGAAGGAATAAAATTAAAATTCAGTTATGGATCAAGATTTGTAGTATATGGGAATTTTAAAGTAATCCAGATGGAGAGAAATTCGTCATTAGATGAAGCATATATTGCCATTGATGATACAACTTTTAATTCATCAGTCATTTATTTGGATGGTAAGTACAAGTATTATAACGTATGGTGGAAATCACTTGTTAAAAACCTGACAATTGTTAATTGGAGTGGTAGCCATAAAGGTATTGGACTTCATTTATATTCAAATGGTCCGAACCACGCCATTTCTTTTATGGATTTTGAGAATATAAAAATTGTGGGTATGAATACCGGCGTTAAATTACAGGCTGTTAAAGCTTCCAGTGGGTTTAGTTATGTAAACGCTAATCGCTTCAATGCTTTGTCATTAGATGACTGTATAAATAATATACAAATCATTGGTAGTGAAACAATCCCATTTGAGTGTAGTGGTAACTTATTTACTAATATTCAAGTTCAACCAACTTCGGCTACTCAGCAACTTTTTCAAATTAATGGACAACAAAATTTCTTTGATGGGCTAGTATGGGATATCTCAACAATCAACTCTACAGCCTCGCTCGTTAAACTAACGAACAAAAGTTCACTAAACTCATTTAATGTAAGGGGAATACCTCAAGATAGAATAAATAACCAAGGTAGAAAAAATGTATTAAATTTATTGTATTAATATTTATATATAAAACTTCACATCCATTGATGTGAAGTTTTATAACTTTATAAGAAACACTTACTTCTTTATAAAGAACATGATAAGATAGTAGAAACAAATATAAAAGTTGCCAATCTTAGTTCAGTCATTATAAATAGCGAGGAGATCGGAGGACGTGAATAGAACTAAAAGCAAACTATTATTAGTCCAAATGTCTAGAGCTTTTGCTATTTTCTTCGTCCTAGTAGGTCATGCAAATAGTTTGTTTTATGCAAGGTTTGACTACAATTGGTTTCATATAGCCGAATGGGAAAGAACTGGAGGTGTTGATTTCTTTTTTGTAGTGAGTGGCTTTATGATTGTCTTTGTTTATCATAAATACACAGGAAACATTACAAAATCAAAAGAGTTCCTATTAAAACGCTTAATTAGAATATTTCCTTTATATTGGCTAATGTTATTAACAGCGATTTTCCTTTATCAAATATTCCCCAATGTTGGGGAAATGCAGCCACTTACTGCCATTGATTTATTTACTAATTTATTTTTAACTACACAGACCCCTTTATTGGATGTTACCTGGTCTCTGAGTTATATTTTATTTTTTTACTTTATTTTTTTCTATACCTATGCGTGCCACGTGTTTGGAAGTTTATCATCCCTCCGTGGTTTTTGTTAATTTTAATAGCTCAATTTTTTTATAAAAACAACGAGGTGTTTTTGCTTAGTTTTAATCATATAGAAATTGGATTTGGTTGTTTTGTCGCATACATGACATTTCAGAATCTAATTAAATATGAAAAAGTATGGTTGTTAATTGGATTAGCTGGATTCCTTTTTATTTGGTGTAACAACATCTATCACTTTACTCAAATTGATATCATGTTTATGTATAGCGTCTTTTCTATGTTTATACTAATTGGGATTATTGGAATGGAACGAAATTTCACATATAAACTTCCCGCTAGTGTATCACTTTTAGGAGATGCATCTTACTCAATATACATTTGCCATGGTCCCCTTATTCAGTTATATATGTTAATCTTTCTCTGGATGAACCTAGATGATATGTTCAATTTACTATTATTAATGATTGGAACAATCGTATTGTCAACTGTATCTTCCATGATGATTTATTTAACGATTGAGAAACCTGTGACTAAATATTTACAAGTGAAATTGTTAAAGCAGACATTGATAAAGAAAAAGATCAAATCTAAGGAACCCCTATTGAAAAAGATCGAAGAGAGTTAAACATGTAGACTTGTTCTTTATAAAGAATTGAACGACCGCTTTATCACCAATAAAAAGAACATCGCGATTGTTAATAGTCTGGAGGGTGTTATCACTATGGGAGAAAGTATTACAATTAAACGATTATTAAAGATTTTACAACGAAGATTTTTGGTTGTTATAGCAGTATTTGTCGTTATCTCCGGTTCTACGTTTTTCGCAGTTACGTATTTAATGAAGACAACATATGAAGCAAATGAATATATCTTTATTGGTGATCTTCAAAATGAATCTAAAGATTTTTATGAAGAGAACCAGAAAATAAACCGAATGGTAGCTTCCTCAATCGATTTTATAAATAGTCCGATCGTCAGTAAAGAAGTCTTAAGTAAAAATAATTTAAAAAGTTATGACTTTGCAAACCAGTTAGTAGTTACAAATACAAAGGAATCACAAATAATAAAAATTACAATTACTGGTGAAGATCCCAAATTAGTTAAAGATTTAAATCATAGTATCGCTACTACATCGGTAGAAAAGATGTCAGAAATACTAAATTTCGAGAATGCTAAAGTTTTAAGTTCTGAAAGTACTCTTAGTTCTAGTTCCAATCAAACACTAGGTAGTGCTATTGGGTGTGTGATAGCTCTATTTTTAGCAATTGGAGTAGCGATTGTAAAAGAAAGTTTTGATGAGACTATAAAGGATCCAGAAGGACTAGAAATTCAAACTGGCTTAGTAGTTTTATCGAAAGTGAACTTAAGGAAAAAGAATCATTCTTGGTTTTTAAAGAAGAAGATAAAGGACAAAAATATAAAAGAAATACGAGGTGATTTAAATCATGAAAAAGAAAAGGACAAAAATCTACAAGCTATTAAGTGACCATTATGTGAGCACTGAACAGATGAGGATTGTTTCACGCAACCTTCAATATTCAATTGACTTTAGTAATAAAACGATATTTCTAATGCTTACTTCGGCGAATGCTACAAAAGGAAAATCAATTATTTCAGTTAAGTTAGCTGCCTCATTTGCTGAGCAAGGCAAGAAGGTTCTTCTTGTAGATACAAATTTCAAATCCCCCACGCTAAATGAATTATTTCAAATTTCAAATGAACAAGGATTTTCTAATATTATTAACGGAAAAATTGATAGTAGAGTTCCAATAAGAACGAGTATACCGTACCTTTCGATTCTACCAGCTGGTTTACCGATGGATAACACCTTTAGGATGTCCTTACCCGATAGACTTTCTATAATAAAAAAGAATTGGGCGACGCTATACGATATTGTTATATTCGATTCTCCATCTTTATTAGAAGTATCGGATTCACAGGATTTTTTGAATATATGTGATGGGGTAGTCCTTGTTGTAACTGAAAATAAGACTAAAAAAGAAGAAATCTCTCTTATATCCAAAGGTGTAACTAGAGCAGAAAAAAGGGTTTTAGGCATGATTTATCAGGTCAGTTAAAAGACAGGTGACTTTTTATGAAGGGCAAAAAAAATTCAATAGGCGTTAATGTATTACACATGTTTTATAGTACCGCGCTCTCAAGTGTGCTTAATGCAATTGCGTTAATTGTCTTGGCTAACTATTTAAATTCAAAAGATTATGGAATCCTAAGTGTAGCGTTGGCATTTGCAATGATCATGAGTTATTTTACAGATTCAGGATTAAGCGAAATTGTTTTGCGAGAGGGTTCCAAACGAAATTCTAATATTGAAGTTATCCTTTCTTCTTATATCAAGTTAAGGACGATATTATTGGTTGCTACGTTTGGTATCGGCTTTATTATTATTCATCTTACGACTCAATCATCAGAACTTATCAACATAGCCTATTATTTAATCATCCCGATGGTTTTAGGTGTGGCTATGCAAAGCATAGGCACAACTTATTTTAAACTTTCTGAAAAAATGCAGTATTCAGGATATATTAAAATGTGCTCGTCTAGTTGTCTCATCATTATTATTTTAATAGGAATCCTATTAAATTTAAATTCTTTACTGATAGCTTTCATGTATGGATTTGCTTACTTTCTTGCGGGGCTTTTCGCTTTCGTTCTTTTATTGAAAGAAATTAAAGTGAGTCTATCATCACCATTTCATAAAGAATTGTTTTCGCAATTCTGGTCGTTTCTTTTAAGTGGTTTACTTTTCGTAACCCTTCCTCAAATTGGTCCCCTGGTGTTAGAAAAGACATTAACTTTATCTGAAGTAGGTTTCTTTGCAGTAGCTTATCGTATACCACAAGCTTTAACACAATTACCACTTGTTATTGCTGCGGCTTTTATTCCAGTGCTATTCCGACAATTTAATTCCCATCAGGTGATCAAGCATAGAGACTTAAACATTCTTCAGATAAAAGTGATGGGTATCATTGGGATGGGGATGGCAATACCCTTTTATTATATGTCAGATACCATTATAGGAATAATTTTGGGCGAAGAATGGGTTATGGCCGCTACTTTACTGAAGGTGCTTTGTTTAATGCTGGTTTTTCAAAGTATGAGCATAGCTCTTGCAGATGGATTAACATCTATGGGGAAACAAAATAATAGAACAGTTGTACAAGCAATGGCTCTATTATGTGGCATCATTCTCTATTTTTACCTTAGTAACCGTATTGGCATAATGGGAGCAAGTTATTCAGGGGTACTAATTGAAGTGATTGCACTAGGAGGATTTTGGCTATTAAATCCACATAAATGGGAAATAGCAAAGCGAGCTTTGCTTCCTTACATGCTTTACTTTGGTTCAACTATCTTATTACTTAATTATTTATTGAATAGTTATCCAGTTATCTCCGTAGTTATTCATTTCATATTGCTGATGTTATTACTTCTTATTGATAAAGAATTAAATAGTAACTTGCAAGAAAAGTTAAAGAGAGTTAAACATGTATATAAAAAAAAGCATGTCAGAACGTCTAAGGAGGTCGGGAGTGGATTATAAAAAAAATTAGATGTAAAAAAGCAATACTTGTTAGTGAGCATGTTTTTTCTAGTTACACTTACAAATTTCAACATAGATATTGGATTTTCACTAAAACCATTTATGATTTTTTCGTTTATTTATTTATTAATGAACCTATCGAAGTTTGAAATTAAAAAGTTGTACTGGTATGAAATAGTGCTCATTGTTTTTCACTTATATTATTGTTATACGGGAGTTTTTGCAAAATACCCTGAATCAAGTGTAAGAGTATTATTTGGCTTTACGATACTACTAGGGTGTTATTTTATTATGAAGCATGCAATGACTGGTATATCAGTCAATGTTATTGAACGAGCTATCGGTATTTCTGGAGTATTGTTCAATTCAGTAAGTCTTCTCCTATATATATTGGGATTAAGTGTTTTAAACTTTCAATTTCAAGGAGACCGCATAAAAGTGTTAGGGGTGATGCTGGATCGTGATTATCCCAGGTTAATTGGTACTGTACCTGATCCTAATTTTTATATTTTCTATAATACTTTGTTTTTTACTTATTTTCTTTGTAAACGTAATAGTCTATTAAATAAGGCAGGATTGCTTTTATGTATCCTAACAAATATTTTAACCTTTTCAAGAGGTGGCCTGTTAGCAGTGACGTTAATTGTTATCTTATACTTCTTTATGAATAATCCTGTTACTCAAATAAAATTATTTTTTGGTTTTTTGACCTCTTTTACAATAATTGGTTACGTTGTTATTTTTTATTTGAAGTTCGATGTGATGAGAATTATTGAATCAAGAATTAATGATTTTTCTCAGGATGGAGGAAGTGGACGTTTTGTATTGTGGGAAAGAGCTTGGGATTATTTCTCATCTAACGTGTGGCTCGGAATAGGTGCATTTAATTTTCCGGATTACAATGAACTTCATTATGGAGAATACATCCATGTTCATAACATGTTTTTAGATATACTTGCTGAATCTGGCATTATAGGGTTTGCCCTTTTTATAGTTTTTATCATTACATTAGGTGTAGAAATCATGAAGAAAAAGGTGATAAAAGCTAATACGTATTTGTTTTTATCTTTGTTAGCGATTATTTTTCAAATGATGTCTTTAACACTTATCATTAATGAAATGCTTTTTATGTACCTGGCTATAGTCGCTGTACTAATTTCAATAAAGTCAAAATCGTTTACTACTTTAGAAAGTAGTGAGAGAAGATCTTATGAGAAAGTAACGTCTTCGGAGGGGGGATATATTTGAGGATTCTATTCATTACAGACAAATTAATAATGGGTGGTGCAGAAACTTATTTCTATAAATTAGAAAATTTACTTAGCGAAGAAAAAATTCACTTCTTTACAGCTGCTGGTGATGGGGAACTAATACAGAAATTAAAGAATAAAAAGAACTTTACTCTATTAACAAAGAATCGTCATTTGAAAAATATATCGCTATTAGCGAGCATAGTAAAAAAACAGCAAATTAATATTTTACACGCAAATAGCTTGAGAATGGTGTTCTATGCCGTATGTATAAAACTATTTGTATCCAGAAGTATGAAGATAGTTTATACAAAACATAATGTCACTCTGTTAGAGAAGAAGTTCAAGAGACTCCTACCCAAAATTATTAATGCTTTTGTCGATAAAGTCATTACAGTTAGTGAATTTGAAAAAAAGAACTTAATTGATTTGGGAGTGAAGGGGAAAAAAATTGAAACGATTCATAATGGTGTTGATTTGAATCAATTTTCATTTTTAAATAAGAGTTCGAGTTCTGAAGAATTTAATATAGGGATACTAGGTCGACTTTCAGAAGAGAAAAACCATGAGTTATTTATCCAAATAGCTAAGGAAATGAAAAATGAACATGGACTAAAATTTCATATTGCAGGTGATGGACCTCGATATCAAGCTATTGCACAAATGATAAAAGATAATGGAGTGAGTCAGACAGTCGCTATGCTGGGGCAAGTTAATCAGCCGGATCAATTCATTAAAGATATGGATATCCTTATCCTAACTTCATTTCGAGAAGTCTTCCCGATGGTTTTATTAGAAGCTATGGCAGTAGGTACACCAGTAATATCAATTAATTATGGAGGCATTTGTGAAGCAATAGATGATAACAAAAATGGTTATCTCATAAATGATTATTCTGCTAAAGCGTTCGCAGAAAAAATAATTCTTATTCGTTCGGATGAAAACAAAAGGACTTTGCTCTCTATGAATGGCCGTAAAAAGGTTGAGAATTGCTTTACATCTGAAATAATGTCTGCTAATACGCTAGAGCAATATAACCTGGAAAAGGGATAGCACTTGAATAAACATATCTTTTTTACCCTAATTGTTCTTAATTAAGAATAGTTAAACACTTAATAGAGATCAAACATATAGAAGGAGGAATAGCACTATGAGGAAGAACAATCTTTCAGACAGATTAAACAAAATACTTCTTCTAACTTCTGATGTGCTTCTATTACTAGCAGGCATAATGATAGCTAATTTACTTTATTTTAATTCTTTAACTATGTGGATATCTCTTGGAGAGATAACATTCATAGTACCAATTTCTATTTTGTTGGTAACAATTGTATTTTTTTATTTTCTAGATTTGTATGCTGATTGGATTAGGAGGAGTATTAGTAAGTTTATGATTAATATTATTCTATCTTTATTACTTTCATCAACTCTTACACTATTTGCTTTTTATTTATTACCAATACAAAACATTCCTAGTATAGCAGTCTATCTTACATTGATTTTTCAACTAATCTTGATCATTAGCTCTCGTGTTCTTTATTGGTCTGTCTTAAAGCATTACAAGGGACAAAAAAATATGTTGATAATAGGCTCTGGTAGTAAACATGATGGTGAGTTAGTTTATGAGGTTCTTAACCATAATAAAGGTTGGTTTATTATACAAAATTTCATCCCAGTGTATAATGAGATCAATTTAATAGAGAACATTCAAGATACTGATATAGTCTTGTTATGTCCTTCACTTTCTTATACTGAAAAAAGTGAAATTATTTCTCAATGTTCAAGTAGAGGAATAGAAGTTATGGTTATACCTGAATTAACAGATTTATTTATATTAGAATCCAGTCCTCAGCAAATTGACGATACATTTGTATTATCGATTAAACCAGTTGAAATCACTTCCATCCAAAGGCATTTGAAAAGAACTTTTGACCTTTTAATCAGTTCTTTCATTATAGTACTTTGTTCACCCATATTTCTCGTTTTATTTATTATTATTCCTTTATCATCTAAAGGACCAGCCTTATATAAACAAGAACGATTAGGTGAAAATGAAAAGCCATATCATATTTACAAATTCAGGAGCATGGTAGAAGAAGCTGAGAGATTAACAGGGCCAGCGCTAGCTATTGATAATGACCCGAGAATAACCAGAGTCGGTAGGTGGATAAGAGCTACTCGATTGGATGAACTTCCCCAACTATTTAATATAATAAAAGGTGATATGAGTTTAGTTGGACCTAGACCTGAAAGGGCATTCTTTATTAATCAATTTAGAAGGGATATACCAAATTACTCCTATCGGATGTCTGTAAAGCCTGGTCTTACTGGGCTAGCACAAACATTATCAAATTATACTACTTCAGTAGAAGATAAACTTAGGTATGATGTTTTTTATATTAAAAACTACTCACTCCCATTAGATTTGAAAATTTTAATTCAAACTTTATCTGTAATGCTACAACGAAATCAGGCTGAGGGCATAAAAAAATTAGATAAAGATTTAGAAGATAAACTTAAAAATGTTTTAGATCAGAAAGACGTGGAAGCGATCACCCAAACTCGTTAAAAAAGTGAGGAAAGGAAGAATAATATGGATAAAAAAACAAAAATGATAGTCCATTAGTTTCCATTGTCACACCATGTTATAATTCTGCATTTACAATAAAAGAAACGATTGATTCTGTGATATCCCAAACCTATGAAAATTGGGAGCATATTATTGTTGATGATTGCTCTAAAGATAATTCAACCAATATTATAGTAGATGAACTGGCTCATGAACCAAGAATAAAACTAATAAAAATGAAATCAAATTCCGGAGCTGCCGAAGCAAGAAATATGGCGATTGAAAAAGCAAAAGGAAAATATATTGCGTTTCTGGATAGTGATGATTTATGGCATCCTGAAAAGCTCTATAAGCAAGTGAAATTCATGGAAGAAAATGATTTGTCGTTCTCTTTTACGAACTATAGAATTATAAAAGAAACGGGTGAAAGAACAAATAAAGTTGTTATCGGTCCCAAATCGTTAGATTATTATTATTTACTTAAAAATACTATAATTGGAACTCTTACAGTTATGTTAAATATAGAAAAGATTGGTCCAATAAAAATGGTAGGGAATCTTAATTGTACAGAAGATTTTGCTTTATGGCTCGTCCTCTTAAAGAAAGGTCATAATGCACATCGTCTTAATGAAGAGTTAGCTTATTATAGAAAGTCAAAACAATCTGATTCAGGAAATAAGCTTAAGTCAGCTAAGGAAACTTGGAATACTTATCGGAGAACTCAAAAAATCAGCGTCATTAAAACCGTGTGGTACTTCTCACATTATTCATTTAATGCTTATCGAAAGCATGCTAAATTATGAAAAAAGTTAAGAAGGATATTATCCTTCTTAACTTTTTTATTAATTTTATTTTGCGTTAAAAACTAATCTACGAGGTGAAATTCGTTCGCTTTACCTTCATCCTGAATTAATTGTGAATTAATATTAAAGTTAATTGTATTATGATTTGTTTCAGGAGTTAGTTTAATAATTGGGTTGCCGTGATCTAATGTTTGTACATCCCATATAACTCCGTCGAATTTATTTTCGGAACCATCAATATTCAATACTTCGTTCGTTTTTCCGCTTAGCTGAATCTGAAGGTTAGTAAACATATTCCCACTTGATTCATTTGGAACCGTTATACCGCCTTTAAAAACAATGAAATTTTTACATTCTTCTAAGGTGAAGTTTTCGAATCGATTGCCATTGATCCAACTAAAATCCCCATTTCCTGGATCTGTAGTTTGGAGTTCAACCCCAGTTGAAAACCCAGAGATGGTAATGTTTTTAAAATTAATAAATGATATATAATGGGAAGGTCCTCTAGCAAACAAAGAGAGAGCTGTTCCTTTAGTTTCACCTGATGAGTTTAAAAATTTTAGATCGTGAATCTCAGTCGTTTCCCATATTCCATAGAACTGATTTTTTCCATCTAAAGACAGTACACTAGAATTAAAGTCAGAGCTAATAATCTCAATAATTCCTCCGCTTATGGAAGCATTTTTCTCTAATTCAATCGCATTAAAATCCCCATTTATCTGCAAACGAGTATTATATCCAAGAGTAATTTTAACTCCTTCTTTAATTAATATAGGGGAGGAGATGATGTAGGATTTGTTAGCTTGTAAGATAACTTCAGAGGCATTAATATTTGAAGTTTTATTTATCGCATTTTGAATCGCTTTAGTATCATCAGATTTTCCATCTCCCTTCGCTCCAAATTCTTCCACTTTAACGTAATTCGAGCTACTGAAGTTAGTAGTTGATGTATTATTGAATTTTGTAAATGCGATTATACTGACAACGGTTATTAATAAAATTACCATTACTACTAAAAATTTATTGTTTGTTTTTAAGAACCTCAAAAAGATATCAGCTCCTTATTGTATATATCTATAATTGAATTATATACCATTTATTGTTCTTTTTATAGAACGAACAGGTTAATCACACAAGTTTTACATATTTACTTTACCGTATTTATTTAAAAGTGTAATTTGTATGGGAAAGTAAATCATATTTTTATTCCGAATACAGATACACACTTCAAACCGAGCCTACATAGATGGTTGGTAGTCCAAACAAATAGTTTAATCAAAGTGAAATTATTGATAAAAAGAAGCCAGGTAAGCTAATCTTTTTACTAATTAGCTCACCTGGCTTTTGCTTGTTATGAAATGGTAGATAATAATACTCTTACTACTTTAAACTTAAGCTTTCCTACTTCGCATACGTCTCCTTAATAACCGGTACAGACAACGCCCCAACGACAAGTAACACACCTGAAAGCAAGATCATAAACGGCATGGAAGATCCGATCAATGGGAATAAAACAAAGCTTAAGCATGAAGCAATAATTTGCGGCAAACAAATGCTACCGTTAAATAAGCCAAGATAAGTCCCCATATTCTTCCCTTTCAACGCATTCGTTAAGATGGTGAATGGGAATGTCATCATCGCGGCCCAGGCGATTCCGATTAATGTGAAGGAAATAACGAGTGCCCACTGATTGTGCACGAAGAAGACAGATCCAAATCCGATTCCACCTAGCAATAAGCTAATGGAGTAATAGAATTTTCGTGAGTTGTTTGGAATTCTGGATAATGCGAGAGACCAGAGTACAGCGCCAATCGACTGAACCGCTGTTAAAATTCCAAACCAGTTCCCCGCATCTTGATAAGCTGCGCTAGAAGGATCGCTCGTATTCCAAACATTTAACGCAATGGCACCTGTGCCATACGTCCACAAGTATTGAAAATGTATTTTGCAATAGAAAAG
>NZ_JBITPM010000026.1:0-117788 GCF_050467905.1 Pseudalkalibacillus sp. NRS-1564
ATTTATGTCCCAGCCTCTTACGGTAAGATTCAACTAATAACCGAGCAATCATGGCCATAGGAACGAAATTTGTGGTGTTATAGCCTTTTGTCTCTTCTTTTGGAGCGTAACAATATAGCATTAAATCAGCTAGCTCAGTTAAGCTACTTTCGCCAATATGACTCATTCCAATGATTCTAGCTCCTTGATTTTTCGCATATTTCCCAAGATCAAGAGTTTGCTCTGTTTCTCCTGATTGACTTAGCAGAATGACAACGTCTTTCTTAGTAAAACGTTGTAAGGATGCCATATTCTCATGACGGTGTTCAGAAAAAGTAACATCTTTATGAAATGGCTTAATGTTCATCACAATTAATTCACTTATATAAGAATGTGCTCCCGCCCCAAACACTAGGAGACGTTGAGAATGATGAATCCACTCACTAGCCAATTGAATCAATCGCTTATCTGTTAATTCCATCGTTCGTTCCATTTCATATTGAAAAGATGGACTTTTTGTTTCTTTCGTGGCCATTTCATCTTTCAATCTAAGTTTCAATTGCGTAAATCCTTCATACTCCAATTTCTTCATAAGTCTCATAACAGAATTCGGTACTGTATGAGTTTGCTGTGCAAGATGTTGTACCGACATTTTGACAACATCCGCTTTATTTTGAAGAATATATTGAATGATTTGATCTTCGAGATCCGTTAACTGAAATTCAAATTTACGATATCGATCTTCTAAAGATAACATGCTATACCAGTCCTTCAATTAGATTCATAGCTCTATTCTACCATCGTTTTCTTCTATGTTCTAAAACCACAGATTCTTCATATGGGGAGATTTTTCCTATAAGGAAAGAGATGCCCTCCGCTATCAGGTTCGGAGGCATCTCTTTTCTTGATTTATTATGACTTCATCATCTCTGCCACCCATTGATCTCTATGAATCACTTCAACTGTGGTGCTCTCATTCTCATGATCTCGAATCACGTTCTCCAAGAAAGAAGAGGAATATCGAACCTGTCCTTTTCCAAGCTTTCCATTTTTCCCGTGTACTTCTACGACATCTCCTACACTAAAGTCGCCTACGACTTGCTTAATTCCGCCATAAAGCAAACTCTTCCCTTTTAGAATAATCGCTTCTTCCGCCCCTTCATCAATATAAAGCTGACCTGATACGTGAGAGTGCATCGCAATCCACTGTTTTTTAATTGGGAAAGATGTGGCTTTCTCTCGACTGATATAAGTTCCGTCTCCGACACCAGAGAGAATTCGAAGTAACTTTTCACTACCAGTTTCATGACCGATAAAGACGCGAACGCTCAGGTTTAAAGCTGTCTTCGCTGCAATTAGCTTTGACTTCATGCCCCCTGTTCCAGCGCTCGATCCAGCGCCGCCGGCTTGAACAATCATCGTATCATCAATCTCTGTCAGAGAGTGATGTTTAACAGCCTCAGGGTTCGCTGCCGGATTCGAATCGTAGATACCGTTCACATCTGTTAAAATGATGAGCTCATCTGCATGAACCAGTCCGCTTACAAGAGCTGAAAGCATATCGTTGTCACCAAACTTTAACTCTTCCGTTGAGACCGTATCATTTTCATTAATAATCGGCATGACCCCTCTTGCCAGCAATTCAGAAAGCGTATCAAACGCATTTTTGTATCGTTCTTGATTCGAGAAATCGGGGCGTGTTAAAAGAATTTGAGCGACTGAAATGTTCCGCTGACTGAATTCCTCGATATAAGATTTAATAAGTAAACTTTGACCAAGAGCGGCTGCAGCCTGCTTTCCTTTTAACGTGACGGGTCTTGCTGGATATCCAAGTTCTTTAAAACCTGCCGCAACTGCGCCTGAAGAAACAAGAAGTACTTCATGTCCTTCCTGACGAATTAATGCGAGGGCGTTAACATGATCAATGAGCTTAACTAGATCAATTTCTCCCTTACCGTTTGTTAATGAACTGCTCCCAATCTTAACAACAATTCGTTTCTTTCTCATGTTACATCTCCTTATATGAATACGTTCTTTCACGTTAAAGTACAAAATGATTTTTAGTATCTTACCACAAAATTTCTTTTTTGTCGTACATTACTTTTACTCTTAATGTCTAAAAAAAGATCAACTCATTATTTGAGTTGACCTTTCTTTCATTTCTTTATAAATCATCAAATCCATTATCATCAGACACTTTTGTATACTGACGTGATTTCTGTTCGAAGAAATCACTTTTCCCAGCGTTCACATCCGCGTAGGCTTTGATCCACCGCATAGGGTTCTCTCGGTGACCTTCAAATGGGCGTTCGATACCAAGCTGATTGACGCGATTGTTTGCCATAAATTTAATGTAGTCATTGAGTTCGTTCATTGTAATACCAGGGAAACGATTACCAATAATGTATTCTCCCCATTTCATCTCAAGCTCAGCAGCTTCACGAAATGTATTCGTGATGAAATCATGATTTTCTTTCGTATTCAGTTCAGGATGCTCATTGAACAATTCTTTCACTATATTAACGAACAACGTCACATGCAGCTGCTCATCCCGATTAATATAGTTAATCATTGTTGAGGTAGACACCATCTTTTGATTTCGAGCAAGGTTATAAAAGAAAGCGAACCCGGCGTAGAAGAAAAGCCCTTCAAGAATAATGTCATAAACAATCGATTCAAAAAATGTTTGTGGAGTTGGATTTTTAACAAATGCTTCATAACCAGAAGCAATAAATTGGTTTCGTTCTAGGAGCACGTCATCATGCTTCCAATATTCAAAAATGCGGTCTTGCTCATTTTTATTTACAATGGAAGAAAGTACATAGCTATATGACTGATTATGCACAACTTCCTGGAACGAAAGCACCTGCATGAGCGCAGAAAGGCTTGAATCTGTTAAGTAATCCGCAACCTTACTTGAATAGTCGGTTTGAATCGAATCTAGGAAGGCAAGAAGACCAATAATTTTCTTAAACGTATCTTGCTCATCTTCGCTTAATGCTTCCCATTGCTTCACGTCGTTCGACATATTGATTTCAAACGGAGTCCAAAAGTTTCCTAGCATATTTTTGTACATAGGATATGCCCAGCTAAAGCGGACATCATCCCAGTTTAAAACGTTTGAGCTTTCTCCATTAATAATTCCAGTCGAGCTATTCGGTGCGGAGACATCGTATAGCTTTCTTTGTTGAATCGTAGCCATTTCCAATTCCTCCTTTAGCTTGCGCAGCTTTCACAGTCGTCAATATCTACAGATGTACTTCGTGTATAGTAGGTTGTTTTCAACCCTCTTCTCCAAGCTGTCATATGAATGTTCAATAAGTCCTTCGCTTTTACCGTACTTTGCACATAGATATTAAACGATATTGATTGGTCCACATGACGCTGTCTGGCTGCATTCTGCTCAATACTCCAAAGCTGATCAATGTGATAAGCCGATTTGTAATACCAGGTCGTTTCAGGTGAAAGATCAGGCGCTGTAACAGGAATTTTATAATTCTTCTTTTCCTCAGAGTATTCTTTTTGGAAAATCGGATCGATTGATGCTGTTGATCCAGCTATTAAACTTGTTGAACTGTTAGGGGCAACCGCTAAAAGATAGGCGTTTCTGACACCATTCGTTTGGACCCTTTCCTTAAGGGACTGCCATTTTTCACTAACGTAACCTCGTTGATTAAAGTACTCCCCATTTTGCCAATCAGAGCCTTCAAAGAGAGAGTAGCTTCCTTTTTCAACGGCAAGCTCATGACTTGCCTGTATCGTTAAATAATTGATTGTTTCATATAGTTCGTCCGCATAGTCTGCCGCTTCCTGACTTTCCCAGACAATCTCTTTTTTCGCAAGGAGGTGATGCCAACCAAACGTTCCAAGACCAATGCTTCTATACTTCTCATTCGTTAACTGGGCTTGAGGCACTTCGATCGTATTAATATCGATCACGTTATCCAGCATTCTTACCTGAATTGGAATTAATCGCTCTAGTGCATTAGCTGTAACCGCACGCCCGAGATTAATACTTGATAGATTACAAACGACATAGTCACCAGGCGTTTTCGTAATGATAATCTTACCGTCATTCGTGAATTCCTCTTCAACGGTCGTTGCACTCATATTTTGCATAATTTCCGTACAAAGATTGGAAGCATAGATCATACCAGCATGCTTATTCGGATTCGCTCGATTCACCGTATCTCGATAGAACATATAAGGCGTCCCAGTTTCCAATTGTGATTTCATAACTCGCTTCATAATCTCAATCGCCGGCACGGTTTTTCTTGAAAGTTCAGGATGGTTCACACATTTCCTATATTTCATACGAAACTCTCCTGATCCTTTTTCTTTGTCATAAGCATCTTCAAGAGAGAACCCCATCACCTGACGGACTTCATGCGGATCAAATAAATACCAGTCTCCACGGTCTTCCACTGCTTCCATAAAGATATCTGGAATACAAAGACCCGTGAAAAGATCATGTGTCCTCATTCGTTCGTCTCCGTTATTAAGCTTGGCATCAAGAAATTCGAAAACGTCTTTATGCCAGACATCAAGATATACAGCAACAGCACCTTGACGCTGTCCTAGCTGGTCTACGCTCACAGCTGTATTGTTTAACTGCTTCATCCATGGTAAAACCCCAGATGAATTTCCTTTAAACCCTTTAATATCACTACCACGAGAACGAATTTTCCCGAGATATGCTCCAATTCCTCCACCATTTTTCGAAACGGTCGCTACATCTGTATTGCTGTCATAGATTCCTCTAAGACTGTCATCCACCGTATCGATAAAGCATGAGCTTAGCTGTCCATAGCTTTTCCCTGCATTTGAAAGAGTAGGCGTTGCTACTGTCATATATAAATTAGATAGCGCCCAATACGCTTCTTCAATTAGATTTAATCTCTTATCTTTTGGTTCATTTACCATGAGCGTCATAGCAATGACTAGAAAGCGCTCTTGAGGTAATTCATACACATTCTTATCATGATCTGTAGCTAGATAGCGGTCTGCGAGCGTTCGTAGTCCGATGTATGTAAACAAACGATCTCTTGATGGCTCGATTAACTTAGCAACTTGCCCTACTTCATTCTTGGAATAAGACTGAAGGAGTGCCTTGTTATAAATCCCTTCATCTGTCAGCTGTTGAAGAAGGCGATAGAAGCTTCCCCCACCATATACCTCTTTCTCAGAACGATGTGAAAGAGACTTACGATAGAGCGAACGAAGATGAAAAGCTGCTGCCACATAAGTCCAGTCAGGTTCTGTTGCGCTAATTCGTTCAAGGGCATTTAAAACTAGAATATTACCGACCTCTTCTTGCGTTGATTCTTCTGAAATACCATCAATTGTTTTTTCAATAAAACTCTCACTAGCAAGTAACGGGTACTCATCTAGGAGCGTTCTTACTTCCTCTATCATTTTTGTTACTGTCATTTCTGCTACAGTACTCATATACCTCTCTCCTTTATCCATCCAAAATAAAAAGCTCACTCTCGGAAGAGTGAGCCTGGAGAAAACGACAACGTATAAATGAACGTACTCGTACATTTACCCTGCCATTTCTCACCCTCAACCCCCGAAGAATAGAAACGTTTTTGACTATACGGCAGGTCTACTGGCTTGTGCTTCTTCCTTGGCAAGCCTTCCCGGAATTAACTCCAGTGGCTTCTTGCCTCGTCCACACGACAGTTGCGGGGACAGCTCCGGATTCAGACCGGATTCCCTATTAAGTCGTTATACGACACCGCATACTCAATTATTTAATTGCGTACAATTTACACCATATATAGTATCCGAAACACTTGATAGTTACTAAATATTGATAACCTCATCTTACATGATGCTTTAATTTAGCACAAGCTTTATTGTTACATTGACTTCAATTTATTTCAACTCTAAAGACACTCACCTATCACTTTCAACATGCTCATGCATATATTGTTGATACCTAAAAAAGTTTCCTAAAGGAAAGAAAGGTGAGTATGATGAAAAGATTATCTTCGGTTAATTTTAAGAAATTGGCTGGCTATACACAACTCTGTCAGAAATTTGGTATTTTGAGTGAACAAGAAAGCAAAGAAATTCTACAAAAGTTAAGTGAGCATAAAACATAAAGTTCTAACTACGATTGAAAAGGAAGCGAGATCACGATCCTTCCTCCCTTTTTATTGTCTTCGGCGTAAATCTTACCATTATGCTTTTCTACTATTGTTTTCGTAATCGATAGACCAATGCCAGAACCTGACTTGTCACCTGTATAGAATCGTTCAAAAACGCGCTGTGGATTCTCGCCAAAGCCTTTACCATCATCTTCAACCTCAATATAAACTTGACCATTATCTTGGTGGACATGTACTTCTATAACGGACGAAGCGAATCGAAGGGCATTACCGAATATATTCATAAAAGCTTGCTTCATTTTATCACTGTCCATCTTAACGTCTATGGCATGATCAGTGTCATACCTTACCTCTATTTGCCGTTGATGTGCAAGTGGTTTTACCGCAGTGATGACTTCCATCAACACGTGATGAAGATCGACTACTTCATAAGTAAAAGATTCATCTACTGTTTCTAACCTAGTTAAATAAGAAATGTCCTGCACGATCTTTTTTAAACGCTGCGTTTCTTTCACGATTACTTCAAGACTATACTCGACGTCCTCTCCTACGATTACTTCATCTAGAATCCCTTCCGCATTCCCTTGAATGGCCATTAGAGGTGTTTTTAATTCATGAGACGCATTTTGAAGGAATTCCTTCTGATCAAAATCATTTTTTCGAAGTTGCTCCGTTAGTTCTTGAAACGTCTTAGCAAGTTCATTGATTTCATCCTTTGTTTTAAGCGTCAACGGGGGTTGTTCCTTGCGCATCGTAAATTCCCTCATGTGGTTGGCAAGTAATCGAATTGGCCCCGCTATTCCTTTCTGCATAATAGCAGCAAGGAGCACGGCAACAGCAGCAGATACTAAAAGACTAACAGCCTGTGATTGCTGAATAATCCGATTGAAACCTTCAAGACTTTCTACCTTCGTAAATAGCACAATACTGCCAACTTGCTCTCGTGAAAGACTAATTGGCACTTCCTCTGTAACGTATAATTTTCCTTTGTTTTCTTCATAATCAATTCGAACTACTTCATCGACATTCGAATAAATTGCCTTCTCGTTTGCATTATAAATTATAAATTGAGATGAGATTAAATTGCCTGCCATTTCAATTCTTCTGCGATCAAGTAACCCATTAGGTGAATTTTCGCCCTTCCACTGTCGATCTTCGAGCATTTGACTAATTTGCAATCCCTCTTTTTGCAGCTGTTCTCTCGTTTCGCGCACAAGATATTCTTGAAACAAATATTGAAATGAAATAGTAGTAATAAGCAGAATAACAACAATAAGAACGATATAACTAAGAAACAATTTGGTACCGATATTAACCTTCTTCATCGATTTTATAGCCATACCCCCAGACTGTCGCAATCTTCGCTTGCGCATTTGCATCTGACATCTTTTTACGTAGCCTTTTCACAAGGTCATCAATAATCCTGCCATCACCTACATATTGATAACCCCAAATGGCTTCAATTAATCTCTCTCTTGTAAACGGTTGTCCTGAATGTTGGAGGAGATAGGCGAGCACATCGTACTCTTTCGGCGTTAAAGCCATTTCTTCCTCATTCACTAATAACAGTCTTTTTTTCTTATTTAAACGTACGTTCTGAACAGTGATTTCTTGTGAAGAATGGTTTTTCTCTAGGCGATTCATCCGTTTGAATAGATTCTTAATACGCACAACAAGTTCTCTAGGGCTAAAAGGTTTCGTTAAGTAATCATCAGCACCAAGTTCAAGGCCTAGTATCCGATCAAGCTCTTCATCTCTTGCGGAAACAACGATAACGGGAATGTAAGAATACTTTCTTAACCGTCGAAGGAGTTCAAGTCCATCAACATTTGGCATCATAATATCTAATACTAATAAATCGGGTTCAATTGTTTCTAGAGCACTTAACACTTCTGCCCCATCTGTAAAGGTTGAGACAATAAACCCTTCTTTTTTTAAATACTTCTCTAAAATATCACGTATATTTTGTTCATCATCTATCACAAAAACGTGCTGCATCTCTCTCAACTCCGTTCCCTTTTCACATCTTAGACGAAATGTGCTTTTCATACTCTTTATATTATCCTAGCCTTATCTGACAGTAAATCAGCCGCATGTCTTCAAAACATACGAAAGAGATAGGGGCCCCTATCTCTCGCTAAGATTAGCTAAGTTTTTCAATCAGCTGATCAAGTATATCATTTTTTTGTTTCACAATTTCTTGAGCCTGCTCTCGCTTGGCTTCCATCTCTTCGCGCATTTCTTCTCTTGCGGCTTTCTCTTCGTCGGTTAACTCTGGACGCTCTCCACTTTCTTCAAGTTCCTGCTTCTTAGACTCTCTCTCTTCATGAGCAGCCTGTGCTTCATCATGCATCGCATCAAGCTGTGAGTTTAGATCAGCAAGCTCTTTCTGAAGCTCATCGACACCTTCAACACTAGAAGCATCCTGATCAAGCAAAAGGTCGATTAATTGATCTTTTTTCTCAGCAGTTGCCATTTTCAGTTCGCGATCTAGAGAGCGGTCTTCGAAGTGACCTCTTTTCCCATGATCTCCTCTAGGACCTGCCATCTCCTGGGTTTGCCCTACTGTTTGCTCTTCTATTTCAGTTGACTCGTCATCTGCCGCATTAACATTTGCTCCAGCTATCCCCCCAGCTAAAACCATAGAGGCAACACCAATCATCCATTTGTTCATCTTCATCAATCTCCCTTCATAGGTATGTTCTTACAATACCTATTATGGACAACAACTTACGAAGAAATTTGTAAGAATGATGTGAAAATGATGTGAGTTTGCTCTATCTCTTTTTTAATTGGTCGATCACTTTAGCATCCAAACTACGTACATGCAAATCACGCTGTGGAAACGGTATCTCAACGTTGTGATCTGCAAGAATTCGGTTAATGCGGAAGTTTAAATTACTCTTCGTTTCTACCGCTGCTTTTGGTGACGAGATCCAAATGAATAGTTGAAAATCAAGTGATGAATCACCAAAACCAAGGAAATTCACAAAAGGAGGAGGAGTCTCAAGCACATACATGGAATTCTCTTTTTCTTCCATAGCAACTTGAAGCAATAGCGATCTCACAAGTTCCACATCTGAACCGTATGCCACCCCTATTGGTAAAACGAGGCGCAATCTTGAGTCTCCATAAGAGTGGTTCACAACCTGCTCTTCGATAAAATACGAATTTGGCATAATAATCCGTTCATTGTCTAGTGTTCGAATAATCGTGGCACGCATGTTAATTTTTTCAATGTCTCCAATAACATCGTTTATGATCACTCGATCACCTACTTTAATTGGTCTTTCAAATAAAATAATTAAACCAGAAATAAAGTTATTTGCGATGTTCTGCATTCCAAAACCAATTCCAACCCCAAGTACTCCTGCAAAGACCGTTAAAGCACTTAGATCAATCCCGACTGTCGTTAAACTAATAACGACCGCTATCACCATCAATGTGTAATGAAAAACACGATTGAACGTAAATTGCAAGCCTGTATCCAGGCTGTATCGATCATAAAGCGGAGGCATAAGAAATGAAGTTGCAATCTTTGAAAGTCGATTTGCAAGAGTAATGATAAATAGTGCAATTAATATAAGAAACAACGAGATTTCAACACTACCAATTGCAAATAATTGACTAAACATCCAACTGTTATCGGAAAAATAAAATAAAACAAATAGCAGGATGGCATACCCTGTTGTCCAATTTATAAATGAGAGGAAAGCTGGTCGAATACCGTTTGGGTAATTCTCCTCTTTGTCTCGTTTTGTCAGCCATAATTTGATCAGAAATCGAATCAGGAATAGACCTAGTATTACAGAAATTGTAATGACTATGTCCATAATGTTCGCATTTTCTAAAATTGAATGCACAAAAGGCAACCCCTTTTTTATTCAGTTATCCTTTATCATATCATGGAAATTGTAACCTCCGCAGGTCTTACACCGTCTAATTCTTTAAGAAACTTCTAATCGATTTACAAATAATCACGAAGCGGGGACAAACTTATGAGAAGATGGATCCTTCTTATCTGTACATCAATTCTTTTACTAGCAGGATGTAGTTCTAATAATGGAAACTTTTCAAATGAAAGTAGCGATATAGCTACTTCAACTGATCAATCCACAGATGAAAACCAGGGAGGAAATGAAAGAGAAAAAGAGAAAAATTCGTCTTCTATAGAAAAATCAGAAATGCCTGCCTTACAGCAAAATCGCAAGGTAATCTTCAATGCAAACCTTTCCTTAACAGTTGAAGATTTACCTAAGGCTACTGCCAAAATCAAAGATCTAACTAGAACTTATAAAGGTTATGTTGTCGAAGAAAGTATTGCTTCAGAAGAAGATTCTCTCTTTGGATCAATGACCGTACGCATACCCCAACCTGAATTTGACTCTTATCTCAATGCAGTTGAAGGGCTTGGGAAAGGAGCTCCTCAAAAATCGATATCTGGAACCGATGTCACCGAAAACTACGTTGATCTTACCTCAAGGCTGAAAGCAAAAGAAGCTGTTCAAAAACGACTGGAATCATTTCTTAACGAAGCAACTAAAACAGAAGATCTGTTAGCTATATCTAATGAGCTTTCCCGTGTACAGGAAGAGGTCGAACAGCTGAAAGGTCAACTAAATTACCTCAATAACCAAAGTGAATATTCGACTGTTACGATTTCACTCGAACAGCAGAAAATTATTGTTCCTTCTATTGATAAGAATGAATTTCAAACGCTAACAGAGGCAAAAAAACTGCTAATGACAACTGTAAATGGGCTCCTTTCCTTTTTCTCCACAGTGGCTGTACTCTTGATTGGTCTCTCACCTATTTTGGCCCCGCTCGTTCTTATAGGATTATTTTTCTTGTATAGAAAGCGAAAAAAGAAGAATCAAAAAGCCGATCAGCATACCTGATCGGCTTTTCCTTATGATGCTACATCACGTTTCGTGAATAGTAGCCATGACAATGACAAGAACAAAACAAAGTAGACGAGAAGCATGGTCAACGAGAAACCGAGCGTCATACTTTCAATTATAGGTGAACCATCGAAATAAACACTTAAGTCCGTATTGGCAAAGAGGATATACTTCACCCAATCGTATTGACTAAGAATAAAAGTAAGTTGGCTCCCTGTAAACATAAGGAATATAGCTAATCCAATCGCAAGAGAGGAACTTCTAAAGATACTCGATAGCATGAATGCAAATGTTACCATCATAAGCAAATTCACACTGGCAAGCGCATATTCAACAATATAATGAATGGCCATACTCGTTTCGGCCACTTCCCCACCTGAATAAGTTAGGTATGGTTGATCGACTGCACTAAAGCCAAGGAATAACCCGCCGATAATAAAAGTAGAAATGTATAAGATGACGAGAGAAAATAGCGCAAATAATAGCGTTGAAATAAATTTAGAAGCAAGGATTTTCGTGCGTGAAGCAGGTCTGATCAACAATAACTTAATGGTTCCCCACGAATATTCACTCGCTATAACACCTGCGCCGATAATAATCGTAAAGATGGAAATTAAACTCACAATGCCAGTTGAACTATCCATAAAACTCCATATTGAATCACTTTCTAAAGGGGGAATATCATTCTCTAACCGATATTCATTTATCGCTATAGAACGTTCCTGACTGTCTTTAAAGGCTTTGGGCATTCCCTCTGAATCTTTTAGCGTTTGTTCTGCCTGTTGGATCGCATTTTCAGAATCAGTGCGCCAGTTCGTAGTCTCATCACTCGCATTCATATTAGTAAAAATGCCTGCTACAAGTACGGCTGCCACCACAAGTCCGATCATCACCCATGTTCCAACTCTTCTATAAATCTTCATGTTTTCATTTTGTATTAAATGTAGCATACTAGACAACTTGCTCACCCCCAGTTACTTCCAGAAACACATCTTCTAACGTTTTCACAGAGGATTGAATACCGTATACGCGGACGCCCTTTTCCACGAGAACAGCTGTTACCTCTGGAATAAGCTCATGTTCTATTTTAATCGTCAACTTACGCTCCGATTTTTCCATCTCACAATCAGGGAAATTTGCTTTAACAGCGTTAACCGCGTGTTCTACTGGATCGACTTCAAATGAAACCATAACGGCGTGATCATTTTGAACAAAGTCATTCACTCGCTGCACATCGACCATTTTTCCGGCCTGAATAATGCCAATTCGATCACACATGAGTTCGATTTCGGATAATAAATGACTAGAAACAACTACAGCAACATTTTCTTCTCTTGCAAGCGTTCGTAAATATTGTCTGATTTCTCGAATACCCGCGGGGTCTAGTCCGTTTGTTGGCTCGTCTAGAATGAGTAGCTTAGGTCGGTGTAGCAGTGCCTGGGCAAGTCCAAGACGCTGTCGCATTCCAAGTGAATATCCCTTCACTTTTTCATTGATACGACCTTGGAGTCCAACCAATTGAATGACTTCTTGAATGCGTTCTTTTGAAACACCTTTGACCATTCGAGCATAATGAACAAGGTTTTGGTACCCAGTCAAAAATTTGTACATTTCAGGATTTTCAACAATCGCTCCTACTTTTACAATCGCATTCTCGTAATCTGTTTTAATACTGCTTCCATCAATGAGAACTTCGCCTTCCGTCATTCTCATTAGCCCAACCATCATCCGAATTGTTGTTGTTTTTCCTGCTCCATTCGGCCCCAGAAAACCAAACACTTCACCTGGGTATACATCAAATGAAAGTTGATCAATGATTGTTTTCTTTCCAATTACTTTTGTTAAAGCTCGAATCTGAACAACTGGTTTTACAGCCATTTTACCCCTCCTCTTGATACAACTTTTTCAACCACTCCACTATTCTCATACGATCTCGCTCGCGAATGGTTTCAACATCTTCGAGCGCGAGAACCTTACCATTTCGAATCGCAATAACCGTTTCAAGTAATGGTTCGATTTCCGTTACTTCATGTGTCGTGATGATTACCGTTTGTTTTTCTAAGTCGATAAAAGAAAGTAAACTTTTCACAATTGAATCTCGCACCATCGGATCAAGACCTGATAACGGCTCATCCATCAGAATAATAGGTACATCTCTCGCAAGGGTAAGAGCAATCTTCAATCTCCCACGATTTCCTTTAGATAAATGCTTCACCTTTTGATCTTGATCCACTTCCATAAATTTAACAATATCGTGGGCCTTTTCAAGATTAAAATCGCTAAATTGACTTGCAAAAAAGCGGATTGTCTCTTTCACTGTGAAGAATGAATAGTAAGCGTCTAACTCTGATAAATAAGCAACTTTATTTGCCGAACGCCTCGAAACTTGTTCTTCGTTAAGCATTACTTTGCCTTCACTAGGCACTACAAGACCTGCGATTATCTTCATGAAAGTAGATTTCCCACTACCATTGGAGCCAACAAGGCCAATGATTTTCCCTTCAGGAATTCTTACGTTCACATCTGATAGAGCTTGTTTTCTAAGATAACGTTTAGATACGTTCTCGAATGTAATCATGATTGATTCTCCTTTTCGTTCGTAACGTAAGTTCGAATACCTTCAATCATATCTTCTCGAGAAAATCCCATTTGCTTCATTTCATCAATGAAATTCTGGATGTGGTTAATCTTGAGCTGTTCTCGAAGTTCGGTCAGTCTTTCTTTTTGCTCCGTTACAAACGTCCCTTGCCCTCGTTTCGTCTCCACAATCTCCATCCTCTCCAGTTCATTGTAAGTTCTCGACACTGTATTTGGATTTACGCCTGATTGAATGGCCATATCCCTTACAGAAGGAAGCTTTTCACCAGTTTTTCGTTCCCCTTTAATAATCTCCCAGCTAATGCGGTCCACTAGCTGCAGGTAAATCGGCTTTGAGGGATTAAATTCTTCTCCCATCCCTTACACCTCCACTTTTCGATCAAGTACCCAGCATGTCATTATGAAAACAAGGATGATAGTAATGAGATCAAATATTACATTCCCAATTGCAAACGGAAATGTTGAAACGGTTAATTCAAATGCCTGCTGACTAACCTCCATATTTAACGGTGACGGTAGCTCCACATACCCCCACTCGATCATCACTTCATAAAGACGAGTCCCACTCAACCATGAACCAAACCAACTGATAAAACCAACAATTAAGAGAATAAGAAGAAGTGCCCACTTGCCGATATACGTTTTCAGAACTTGATACAAAGTCCAATAGAAGATTAGCCAAACCCCCATATAGACTGATCCTGTAATAATAACGGTGAGAAAATAAAATCCGAACAGCCACACATTATCAATTGGAAGTTGAATGAGGCTAGGTTCAAGGTTATAAGCTAGAAGAGATAAACTACTGACAATACCAATAGATAGCAGTAATGCTAATAACCCATTTAGCAATTTAGCTCCGAGTAAACGAGCTCCTGATTGTGGATTGTGTAGCCAGAGGTGTAAGTTCCTTCCTTCAGTGTTCAGACTAATTAATAAATAGAGTGGCAAAAAGAAGACGTGCATCGCCGTTAGTACGGCTCCAATAATAGCTGTTAAATAAGGGATTTCCCATCTTGCAGAGGCAAGAAAAAATCCAATCATTACTAGTAAATCAAACGCTGTAACGCCTAATAGAAGGGCTCTTGAAACACGAAATTCCTTTCGTAATAACCCACTCCAATTCTTCATGATATAGTTCCCCCTCAATGTGTTGGTGTATTAGTTACATAGTACACCAGTACTTTGGAATGGTCAATATTTTTATTTTCAATTTCACAAAAAAATGATCCATTTGAATATTGATTTCGTTAGCTATATAAGAGTATAGTCAATAAAAAATGCTAAGATATAACTTAAGTAAAAGAGGTGAAGAACGTGAAAAAAGTCTTATTGCTCGTAGTTGGTGCGATTATTTGGCTCGTACTCGCAGGGTACAATAACTACGCTGAACCCGTAACGAATACAGCCGTTGAAAAAGAACAAACGAATGCTGCGTTAGAGTTAGAAGAGATAGAGAAACCAGATGTGCTATCAGACGAATTTCTTCTTCTTGATGATCAGAAGAAGAAAATCGAAGAAGCCAAAGAATCCCAAAACGTTCAAGAGGGAATGGAGCCTGTACAAGTAGAGATTCCTGCAATCGATGTTAAAGCTCCCGTTGAAAATGTCGGTATATTAGAAAATGGACAAATGGGTGTTCCCGAGGACATCAACAAAGTTGGTTGGTTTGAACCTGGCTTTAAACCAGGAACAAAAGGAAATGCTGTCTTAGCTGGGCACGTAGATAGTAAAACAGGACCGGCTATTTTCTTTTATCTTGAGAAGCTTTCAAAAGGTGACGAAATTATTTTGACTGATAAAGAGGGGGAAAAAATGACATTCGTTGTCACTGGTAAAGAACGATATCCTTACAACGACTCTCCTATCGAAAAAATATTCGGAACAACTGATTCACGCACGTTGAATCTTATTACGTGTGTTGGAACATTTAATCGCTCAAAAGGAACACATGAGGAGAGACTTGTTGTTTCTACAGAGTTAAAGGAAGATCCGAGTAAAGAGAAAAAAGAAGTAGATCCTAACGAAGTTCCAGATGCTCCAACAAACCTTAGCGTTAGTGGGAATTTCTTATCATGGCATGCTGTTCGCGACGAAAATGTTGTAGGATACCGCATTTACAAAGCTGACGCATACGGTGTTTATAAGCAAATTGAGAGCATTTCTAACCTTGAACGTAAGAGCTTCTCAGATCCCGACGCTTCAACCTCCTCATACTATGTAACTTCTGTAAATATATTTGGAAACGAATCAGCTCCATCTAAAAAAATGACTCCTGAGAAATAACAAAAGCGCGGCTGGATTTTTTCCAGCTGCGCTTTAGTTTCATTAAATGAAGAAAATGTCTCTATACATCAAATGATTAACTCGCTTTTTTCATTTGAGATTCTACAAGATAACGATTAAAATAATCATCTGTTTCGCTTCGTATGACTTTATAAAGTAATAATAACGCAATTAAGTTTGGAATCATCATCAAAGCATTTGCCATATCCGCAAAAGCCCAAACAGTAGTCAGGTTCGCAACTGTACCAACAAAGCATGCCAATACATATACTGCTCCATAATAAATGGTTACTTTCGTACCAACTAGGTATTCAAAGCATTTATAACCATATACGTACCAACCAATAATGGTTGAGAACCCAAAGAAAATAACGGAGAAAGTTACAATATACTCTCCGATCAGACCGAGACTTGAACCAAATGCAGCCGTAGTCAAAGCACCTGCTTCTAGATTCGGATCATGCACGACTCCCGACAGGTCTCCTCCCGTTGGGTCCCAAAATCCAGAGATAAGGAGCACAAGGGCTGTCATTGTACAAACAATGATCGTTACGATAAACGTACCAGTCATGGCTACGAGAGCCTGTTTCACTGGATGATCGGCTTTCGCATTACCAGCAATAAGGGCAGCCGTACCAAGTCCTGCTTCGTTCGAGAAAATCCCTTTGGAAACTCCTGATTTTACAGCTTCCATTACAATAACACCTGAAAATCCTCCTACCGCCGATATAGGTGAAAAGGCATATGTAAAAATCAGCTTCATAGCTGGGATAACAGCATCTATGTTAATGACGATAATAATGAGTGCACCAACTACGTAGAGAACCGCCATAATCGGAACAAAGAAACCTGCAACAGAACTAATTCGCTTTACGCCACCGAAGATGATGAGCGAAGTAAGTGCAGCAAGGATAATCCCAGTTACCCATCCATCAATTTGGAAGCTTTCATCAACAACACTTGCGATTGTATTTGATTGTACGCTATTTCCGATTCCGAGTGAGGCAATCGCTCCAAATAAAGCGAACGAGATAGCGAGCCACTTCCATTTTGACCCTAGTCCCTTTTCGACATAATACATCGGCCCTCCGGCATACTCTCCGTTATCATTTTTCACACGATATTTCATCGCAAGCAAAGCTTCTCCATACTTCGTTGCCATTCCAACAAGACCTACAATCCACATCCAGAAAATCGCACCTGGACCCCCAATTGTAATCGCTGTAGCAACTCCTGCAATATTACCATTTCCTATCGTGGCAGCTAATGCTGTCATCAGAGCTTTATAGTTACTAACGTCACCTTCAGCACTGCTATCCTCTTCTTTTTCTTTTGAGAATGCTAATTTGAAAGCATATCCCAGCTTTCGAAACTGCAGTCCTTTCAGAATAAATGTGAGAAAGACACCTGTCCCAAATAATAAAATTAGGCTTGGTGCTCCCCAAAGAACTCCATTAATTTTCTCTAGCCAATCTAAGATGTTCATTCTCTCTCTACTCCTTTGTGTTAACGCTTTCATGCACTGACCTTTACCACATTATCATTTGTAAGCTTGAAGCGCAATTCCCACCTTTAAATTTGGGGAAATAGTCACTATTCAATTTTTACTATAGCCCATTAAGAAATTCAATTAGTAACTTTCTCCAACGTAAAAGAGAGACTTAACATAAGTTAAGTCTCTCTAGATAACTGCTCTTACAATTGACCGATGGCATCACTTATCGATTGATCACCATTTAAAACTTCAAATGTTCGGTTAAACGTATGCTTGTTCTCCAAGACTTCAGTAAGAACAGCAGCCACATCTTCACGTGGTATTTCACCAGATTTATCTTCAAGTGTTTCGGCTGCTCTAATTTGTCCTGTTCCAGGCTCATTTGAAAGACTACCTGGACGAAGAATAGTATAAGTTAAGTTTGTTGCTTTCAAGTGCTCATCGGCACGTTTCTTCGCATGTAAATAAGGCTTCATATTATCTGGACCTTTTTCAGGATAATCAGATCCAACAGTACTTAGCATGACAAAGCGTTTAATTCCTTGTTGCTTCGCTTCATCAACTGCTTTAATCGCACCTTCCTGGTCAATCATAATGGTTTTATCTGCGCCAGTGTGCGGTCCTGAACCTGCAGCGAAGATAACCGCTTCACATCCGTACAGCGCTTGTGAGAAATCTTTTTCAAGATCGCCAAGCACGGTTTTACCGCCTGCATCTTCAATCGCCTTAACTTGATCTGTATCGCGAATCATACCAACTGGCTCATGACCGCGTTCTGCTAATTTTGTAATTAAATGTGTTCCTACTTGTCCGTTTGCTCCAATAACGAGTACTTTCATGACAATTCGTCCTCCTTTAAAATCCTTAACACTTGTTATATTCCGCAAATTCATCTTTTTAAACCAACGAATGTGCAAAATGCTAAAAGCATACTTCGTTTCGCCCATTTTTCTTCGCTCTGTAAAGAGACTTGTCTGCTCGTTCAACGGATGCCATTAATGGTTTTTCAAGATCGAGTTCAGCTAATCCAATTGAAACAGAAACATCCTTTATTTCGTCTCCCATCTCGGTCATAAATCGCTGCTTACTTAAATTGTGCTGCAAATCCTTCATGCGATCATATGCCTCATCTTTCGTTGATGCTTCAAGCATGACAATAAACTCTTCTCCTCCGTATCGTGCAACGAGCCAATTATCGCTTTGATCTGAAAGGAACATTGCAAATTCAGCCAAAACGCGATCCCCGTTAAGATGACCATATTTATCATTAATTTGCTTAAAAAATCAAGATCAAGCATGGCTACCATTTTTATCAAATGAGTCTCCTGAGCTTTCGCTTTCTTTAGAAAACTTCTCAGATTAAGTAATCCGGTCAGAGAGTCGTGTTCAGCATAAAAGCGAAGTTGCTGACTCATCTCAAGATTATTAGTGCTCATTTGAATAAAGAAATACATAATTAGGGCAGATAGCTGAAAGGAGATAAACCGTATTAAATAAGAATAGAGCGTGATGTCTTCTGAAATGATATAGCCAACGATCGCATCTGAAATAAACCAGATGCCAACAAAATAAAAAAAACAGCTTCAAATATGTGAGGTTTCGAAAAAGCTTCTGTCGTACTAGCATTGTTACAACTGTTGGGATTAACAAGGTGAAAAAGATCTCTAAGTAAATAAAGTCACCTGGAAAAGCGAATCGAGCTAGTGTAATGATTATGAGCACGGGAATGCCATATTGATACCCATGGTACAGAATTAGTATTACCATAGGAATGGTTCGTAAATCATATAGATACCCGTCTAACGATACCGGCAACATATAAAGGAAAATAATACCGATTGCCACAATGAATATGTGCGCGACAGCGACAACCTGACTCGGCCACCGCTTCTGAAAGGCAAGATAGTATACGCTTTGGATGCATAGGTGCATAAATAATAAGATGGAAAAGTTCGCTAATAAAGATTGCATCTGCCGTGTCACTTCCATAATCGTTATTTTTTAATCATTCTTACTTATAGATTTTACACCTATCTTAGCATTTTTGGAAAATAATAGAACGTTATTATCCTATGTATTATGAATAAAACCAAGTATCCCTCTTTCTAGAGAAATACTTGGTTTTATTATAAGCAGTCAGATAATGACCACTTCACATATTTAGTATAATTTTTGGAGAGCTTCTTTATCAAATGGTAATAAATCATCTGCGCGGCCATCACGTACTTTGCTTACCCATTCAGGGTCCATTAATAATGAGCGACCAATTGCTACAAGATCAAACTCTTCACGATCAAGCTTTTCAATCAAACCATCAAGACTTGTCGTATTTGCTCCAGCAAAGCTTGTAAATTCTCCATCTAGTCCGACTGAGCCTACTGAAATAACCGGCTTACCAGTTAGTTTCTTCGTCCAACCAGCTAGATTCAATTCGGAACCTTCAAATTCAGGCTCCCAGAAACGACGTGTTGAGCAGTGGAAGATATCTACTCCAGCTTCAACGAGCGGCGTTAGGAACTGTTCTAATTCCTCAGATGTAGTCGCAAGCTTCGCTTTAAAATCGTTCATTTTCCATTGAGAAAAACGGAAAATAATCGGGAAGTCTGGCCCCACTTTACGACGGCAGGCTTCGATAATTTCTACAGCAAATTGAGTTCTCCCTACAAGATTGCCGCCATAGCGGTCAGTCCGTTTATTTGTCTGCTCATAGAAAAATTGGTCGATCAAATAACCATGTGCTCCATGAAGTTCAATCGCATCAAAACCAAGTCGCTTCGCATCTGCTGCTGCATCTGCATACGCTTCAACAAGCTGTTCCACTTCTTCTGTTGTCAAAGGCTCGTTTACCTTCTCACCAGATAGTGCTAGACCTGAAGGACCAACTGGTTGTGCCTCTTCGTTTGGCAGTTCGCCCATTTTTCGAGTCATCCCAACATGCCAAAGCTGAGGTGCAATTTTACCGCCAGCTTCATGGACTTCTTTCACAACGTTTTCCCAGCCTGCTAGTGCTTCTTCACCGTGAAAGACAGGAATACTCGCACCTGAAACCGATGAAGGATGGTTAATCCCAGTTCCTTCTGTCACTATTAGCCCCACCCCATTTTCTGCTCTACGGCGATAATAAGCAGCTACATCTTCACCTGGTACGTTTCCTGGTGAAAAGCCTCGAGTCATTGGCGCCATAACTGTGCGATTTTCTAAAGATAATTTTTCACTATTGAACGTTCTAAATAACGCTTCAGTTGTTTTCGTTGTATGTGTCAATTTATTTCCTCCTCTAACCTGTTTGCATTCATTATTATTTCAAAATCATTCTCCAAAAGAAAGAAATCTGTTTATGTAATGTGCTGGTGATCCGATGATTCCTGTAGAAAGCTATTAATTCCGCGATACTTAGGATATTTCCGCGAAAAGTCGATTTTTTCCGCGATAACTGAAATATATCCGCGATTTTGCGATTATTTCCGCGATCTGCCAATTCACGAAAAAAATCATAGGCGAAGCGCCTATGATTTCCTCTCTCTACTACTTATTCTCATATTTAGCTGAAAGAAAGCCTAAAGCTGACCCTAATATGGCTCCACCTAGGACCTCAACAGGTTGATGTCCAAGAAGCTCTTTCAACTCTTTTTCCCTTTCCACAAATTCCATGCTAGGGTAATCTCCAGAGATCGTCGCTAGATTATCCTCTAGATCGTTTACTAGAGCAGCAATTTCTCCTGTATGACGCCTAACCCCCTGGGCATCGTACATAACAATCACACCGAAAATAGTGGCGAGAGCCGTTTTTGTATGACGAGATCCTTTATTTGAAGCAATGTAAGAAGTAAGGGCTGCAACACCAGCTGAATGCGAACTAGGCATTCCACCCGTTGTCGCAACTTGCTTCACATCCCATTCTCCTTTTAACACCTTATGAGTTAGGATCTTCAAACCCTGAGCAATCGCAATTGAGGAAACTGCTGTTAAAATTCCTCTGTTCATTTTTTGCATCTCTCTCATCCTCCACTTTGCCATCTTTTCTGCCTGAGCAGAATGTTCTATTAGATGCATTACCCTTTAGGAAGGAATTTTACGCAGAGAATTTTTTTTAGGAAATCTACCACGCTTACATTCAAATTTCTTTCATGCAATCAAAGAAATCTTTAGTAGCTGATACAATCGATTCTCGATTTCATCTATGCTGATCAACAAGAATGGGATTGCCATCAGGGTCTTCTATTGTAAAACTCGTTGGCCCTTCACTTGATTCATCCGCTTCAGAAAGAATATTCACTCCGTTTTCTTTTAGCTGCTTTTGGAGTGTTCGAATATCTGTAAACACTTCAAGATTTTCAGCGTTCTCATCCCAACCTGGATTAAACGTTAGAATATTTTTGTCAAACATCCCTTGAAACAGACCAATGACGGTACTGTCATTCTTCATAATGAGCCAATTTTGAGAAATATCTCCTCCAAACGATTGAAAACCTAATTTTTCGTAAAAATGCTTTGAGGCTTGGATATCCTTTACACTTAAACTTACAGAAAAAGCTCCGAAATTCATAATTATACCTCCTCATTATCGTTTCTATAAAAGATTCTTCTCTATTCCCTCCTTTACTACCTTCTTTTAATTGGATTAAGATAAGGTTACTTATAGTGTGGTTCCAAACTAGAATTTTTTCTTTGCTTTTCAATACTCTTCATAATCAATTTTCACACCATCAATATGCTTGCGATTCATCAATTTCTTTTTCTTTCTGTTCTCAACAGTTTCAAATAGTATATCAAAATCATAATTCTCCGGATAAAGCTCGCTAGCAGGCAAGAGTAACTTTACACGCTTCGTATGAATCGTTTCTTTTTGGCCATTTATCATTACAATCAAATTCCCAAAATCGTCCATTGGTTGATAAACGATTCCTTTCTCTTTCAACGAAGGGATCGCTACACTATCTCCAATCGAATAATTCTCAAAAATCTTCTCGACCTCCACTTTTTTCTGGCTTCGCGGTTTCTCTACTTTTTTACTTTTTAGCTGCTGCTCATAGTGCCAGTGATCTTTTTGGTTGAACCCTTCTCGATAGGATTGCTTTTCTTGATACGTGATTTCATGAGCTCGCTCAATAATATTCGGATGCATACCAAGACGTAATGCGATGGCAAATGCCTGACTTTCTCCTGGAACACCCATCCGTAGTTTAAACGTTGGGCGCAATGTCTCTGGATCGAACTCCATTGATCCATTCTCAAAATCTGGATGAGCTGAAGCGAAATTTTTCATTTCACTATAGTGTGTTGTGGATAGAATAGTTGACCCCAGACGATTCAATTGTTCTAAAATAGAAACGGCAATACCCATCCCCTCACCGGGATCTGTACCCGAACCAAGTTCATCCAGAATAACAAGAGAATCCGGCGCTGCTGCTTGTAAAATGGAAATAATGTTCGATATTCGAGAAGAGAAAGTACTCAACGATTGTTCAATGCTTTGTCCGTCTCCAATATCAACTAATATTGATCCAAACATCCCAAAAACAGAAGACTCATCAGCAGGTATGTGTAAACCACATTGCACCATCATTGAAAGAAGCCCGACTGTTTTAATTGATACGGTTTTCCCACCAGTATTGGGACCGGTTATCACAAGTCCTTTATATGCTTTCCCTAACTCAAGGGAAAGCGGTACAGCCTCATGAGAGAGTAAGGGATGACGACCATTTTGTAACTCAAGTATTGGCTCGCTTGATAGCTTTACTTGATCGCCATCAATCGCTACACTATATTTCGCCTTTGCAAAAATATAATCGTAGTGTGTCATTGTTTCAATGTTGATTGAGATCTCTTGCGCATATCGCTCCACTTCTCCAGTTAATCTGCTTAGAATTCGCTGTTCCTCCAAGTATTCATCTGCCTTTACTTCATTTAATTCCATTTGAACTTTACGAACTTCTTCAGGTTCAATATATACAGTCGAACCGCTTGAAGATTGGTCATGAACGGTTCCTTTTATTTGATTCCGATATTCTTTCTTCACAGCGACAACATAGTGGCCATTTCGATCGCTGATGATCGTATCCTGAAGTGCTTTCCTTTTCGAAGATGAACGCAGAAGATGATTCAGTTTTTCTTTCACTCGTTCTTCATAAACGGTTATTTTCTTTCTAATTCTCCCAAGCTCCTTACTCGCTGCATCATCAATCTCACCATTTCTGATCGCTCGTTTCAATTCTTCTTCAAGATCCGTAATCTCATAAAGAGAATAGATATAAGTTGAAATTGTAGGCGCCAGCCATTCTTTCCCCGTCATAAACTGTTTCAGTTTCCGGCCGCTTTCGATTAAATCAAGCACAGTTATCAGCTGATCTGGCCGTAAAGGAACACCTTTGTTTAATTGTTTCATCACCTGGATAATGCCATGAAGACCATGAAGAGGGACGCTTGAGCTTTTCTTAATAATTTCTTTCGCCTCTGTCGTTTCATTTAATCGATTTTGCACAACCTCTTTATCGTGCAACGGTCTCATTTTCTGGATCTCACTTTTTGCTTCTTCTGAAAGGGCATAGTGAGCTACTTCGCTTCGAATTTTATCAAATTCAAGTGTTACCATAGTTTGTTCGTTCAATATTCTTCCTCCTCAATTCGTATATGTTCAGGAATCTTAAGAAAAACTTCCATTCAATTAACATACTTGTCACTTCCTTTCCAACAAAAAAAGAGCTACGTATGAACACAGGTTCATACGTAGCTCTTCTATAAAAGGGTAGACGACACCCATTTCCCATGCTAAAAAGCATACAAAAAGCTGCGCACAGAGCGCAGCTGGAATGGTTGTTGTCATTCTTGAGCTTTTCTGTGTTCTTAACTAAATTGACAGAAGGCATATTTAAATAAGCATAGAATACATGCTACTTTAAAAGCCAATCCATCTATAAAATTACGTTAGTTAAGAATCACCGATAACATAAAATTTGCCCCTTTTACTTTTCAGGTTACATTTATTATAAATGGGAATCGTTGTTCTTTCAAGTTGCTTTTTAGAAAGCGTGTGAAGTCGTTCCGCCATCAATAACAATATTTTGTCCGGTCGTATAGCTCGCATACGGTGATGCAAGAGATAAAAAGGCTGGAATCAATTCATCTAACCGACCTACTCGATGCACCGGATTACTTCCGTTGATTTTATTTAAAAGAATAGGATTCTCTAATGCTTTTTCGTTAAACGGCGTTTTAATAAAGCCAGGACTTATCGCATTAACAGTGATCCCGAGTGGGGAGAGTTCCTGTGATAACTGTTTTGTTAATTGCACTACAGCCGCTTTACTTGGGCCATACGGGGTGGAAAATGGAAGTCCAACTTCACTTGCCATCGATGCAATGTTAATAACCCTAGATCCTTCGCCATCTTTTAAATCAGGGAGAACTGCTCTAGTCATCATATAAACTGATTTCACGTTCGTTTTCATCACATCGTCCCATTCATCCGGTTCAAGATCTTCAATTGTCTTTCGAACAGTTTTCCCAGCATTATTAACGAGAATGTTAATTGTCCCTATGCTTTCATGAATGTCACTTATGATTTGCTGAATACTTCCCTCATTCGTGACATCTCCTACAAATGCAACGACTGATCTATTTGTTTCCTTACTTATTTCTTTTGCTGCATCTTCAAGAACTTCTTTTGTTCTACCAACAATGGCCACAGTAGCTCCCGCTTCGGATAGAGCACGTGCAATTGTTTTACCAATGCCTCTGCCTCCACCTGTAACGACGGCCACTTTATTTGTGAAATCAAAATACTTCATCTAGCATCCTCCTCTACTTTATCTACCATACAAAATATTCTTATTTCCATCCATTAGAGTGCTTCAAAGATGATGTAAAAACCTTATTTGTATCATTATTCGACAGCATCCTAAAAAAATTATTTTGTATTTGAAAGGTAATTGTGGTAATTTGTTAGAATATTTAGTATTAAGATACATAAAGGAGGAGTTCTTATTGGAAGCAGCATTAAATAACATTAGTGGATTTGTATGGGGTTGGCCTCTGCTCGTCCTACTTGTGGGAACGGGTATTTACCTCACTATTCGCCTTGGGTTTCTCCAGTTTACCATGCTTCCATATGCGTTGAAGCAAGCCTTCACGAAGAAACAAGATAAAAACGCAGAAGGGGATATCTCTCACTTCCAGGCTTTGATGACGGCACTTGCCGCTACGATCGGAACGGGAAACATTGCCGGTGTCGCAACGGCTGTTTTTGTTGGTGGGCCTGGTGCGGTTCTCTGGATGTGGATCAGTGCTCTCTTTGGAATGGCAACGAAATACGCTGAGGCAATCCTTGCTGTTAAGTACCGTTCGGTGAATTCAAATGGTGAAATGTCCGGTGGGCCGATGTACTACCTTGATAAAGGACTTAATATGAAGTGGCTTGGGATGACTTTTGCCTTTTTTGGTGCTTTCGCAGCTTTTGGAATTGGAAATATGGTACAGTCCAACTCGGTAGCAGATGCTGTCGCTACTTTCGGGATCGCTCCGTGGATTACTGGACTTGTCCTAATGTTCTTTACTGGAATGGTTATTCTCGGTGGAATTAAAAGCATCGGTAAAGTGACGGCTTACTTTGTTCCAGTTATGGCCTTATTTTATGTTATTGGTGGATTAGTCGTGATCTTTATGAATCTTAGTCTTGTTCCTGCTGCTGTTTCCCTTATCTTCTCAGACGCTTTTACAGGTGAAGCTGCTGCTGGTGGTGCCATTGGTGCCGTAATCCGTTATGGTGTAGCACGTGGGGTATTTTCGAATGAAGCTGGACTTGGCTCTGCGCCAATTGCGGCGGCGGCTGCTAAAACCGATTACCCAGGACGTCAGGCACTTGTCTCTATGACACAGGTGTTCATTGATACGATTGTTGTCTGTTCCATCACTGGAATCGCGCTCGTTATGGGTGATCTCTATGGTGGAGATTTGAACGGAGCAGCCTTAACGACAGCGACGTTCGAGAAATTCCTGGGTGTTCCTGGAGCGCTCATCGTTACAATTGGACTTATTTTATTTGCTTATTCAACTGTTCTCGGATGGTCCTACTATGGCGAAAAATGCTTCTCTTATCTTTTTGGAGACGCGTCGATTAAATATTATCGTTTCGTTTTCGTATTGGCCGTTTTTGTCGGAACAACGTTAAAACTAAACGTTGTTTGGCTTCTTGCTGATATTTTCAATGGCTTAATGGCACTACCAAACTTGATTGGACTTCTCGGTCTTTCAGGAGTTGTTGTCGCTGAGACAAAACGCTTCCTTGAAAAAGTGAAGGAAGAAAAAAGAGAAGCGCATTCAACGGGTGTATCTAATTAATACTTAAAAAAGGTGTCGGGAGATCCCGACGCCTTTTCTTATAAACTTTCTTCAATTTGAAACTGTTGCTGAGCAAGCTCTTTATAAAGACGGCTTGTCATATATAGCTCTTGATGTGTGCCCTGATCTGATACAATACCGTTTTCCATAACTAAGATTTGATCGGCATGAACAACGGTCGAAAGACGATGAGCAATAACAATCGTCGTACGTCCCTTCATTAAATTGTTCAACGCACGTTGAACCTGAACTTCTGACGTACTATCAAGACTAGATGTAGCTTCATCCAACAAGAGAATGTATGGATTTCGAACAATCGCTCTTGCAATTGCAATCCGCTGTCGCTGCCCACCAGAAAGCTTGATTCCTCTTTCGCCAATTTCTGTATCAAAACCGTTTGGAAGATCTTGAATGAAAGGCAGGGCATAAGCTTGCTTTGCTGCCTCTTCAATTTTCTCATCCGAAACATCTTCTTCTAGCCCATAGACAATATTCTCTTTAATGGTTCCTGCTATGAGCGGACTTTCCTGAGAGACATATCCAATTTGCTTCCGCCATGAGACAAGTGAAAAGTCATGAATATTTTTTCCGCCAAGTGCGATTTCACCTTTTTGAGGTTGATAAAATCGTTCAATTAATGAAAATGTAGTCGTTTTACCGCTACCACTTGGACCAACTATTGCAGTGATTTTACCGGGTGGTACTTCAAAGGAAGCCTTTTTCAACACAAGTTCTTTCCCATAGGAAAATTCAACGTTATGAAATGAAAGCAACTTTGCTGGATCTTCAACTTCATCTCCGCTCAGTCGTGCTTCACTATCATGATCAAGTAAAAATTGCAGACGCTCTGTTGCGCCCATTGCTTTTTGGATTGCTGTTAAGAACCTTGCCATTGAGCTGAATGGAATAATGATTTGAAAAAGGTATAAAAGAAAAGCGACAAGCTCTCCAGCTGATAGTTCTCCTGTTGATACGCGAACGCCACCGTAGCCTACAATGACTACGAGAACCCCCATTAACAATAACGTCATAAGAGGCATAAGAAGGGCATAGATTTTCGCTTCCTTCATGCTGTAAGAGAAGACATTTTTAATGCCATTTTTCCCATTCTCTTCTTCCACATTCTCTGCCATCGAGAATTTCACAAGACGAACTTCTGATAATACTCGTGTGATTGTTGCTGTAAACTTAGCCGTTTCTTCCTGCAATCCCTTTGATACTTTATACATTCGCTTTCCGATAAAACGAATCCCAATCATCATAATAGGGACAACAGCAAGTAAAATAGCTGTTAATTTCCAATCAAGGTATAGTAATATCCCAATAGAACCGACAATCGACAGCGTACTCGTTAACAAACTAATTAAATGATTCGAGACAAGATCTTTTATTACTCCAGTATCATTCACAATACGACTTGTCGTATCCCCAACCCTATTGCTGTCAAAATAAGATATTTGAAGAGAAAGGACTTTCTTCATTAATCGCTCTCTCAACCGAGCTACCACTGTCTCTCCTATATACAACAGGAGGTACATAGATAAACCAGAGAAGATCGCCTGAACAACAAAGGCAGCAATTAATAATGTAATAACTCCCGAAGATAGCGAGCTACCTGAGAGCTGATCAACTAGATTTTTCGTAAAAAATGGCACGATTAATCCAGCTACGGTTCCAATCATACTCAATGCAATAGCAAGTGCTACAAGAGACTTTGAAGGATTTGTATCACGAATTAATTTTGATAGTCCGCGCCAATTCATTTTTTTCTCCGTATTTGCTTTTTGTTCCATTATATTCCCCCTTACGATCTCTCCTTAGTATACCTTGTCTTATCGTTAAATCAGAAAACGGAATGGAAATCATTCCGACGTTTCATTATTTCTCAAATACACACTCGCTAGAAACACTATGAAAAATAAGTATAGTGAGGCTATTGCGTTTGGCTATCAAGACTTTGTTAAGACAGAAAAAAAGGAAGGGACAGTGCCCTTCCTTTAACATGATTTAAGATTAGAAGCTTTCTTTCACGACAACACACTCAAGTGGGAAGCGAGCTGTTCCATGCGCTTCAACAGCTGCTTTACCAACAGAAATAAGCATTGTTGGTACATAACGCGAAGGAATGTTAAACTCTTCTACAAGGGCAACTGGATTAAAACCACCCATTGCCACCGTGTCATAGTCTTTTGCTTTTGCAGCAAGCATCAATTGCATTGCAGCCAATGAGCTATTCTTGATTGCTTCGCTTAAAGCAAAGCCTTCTCTTTCGTAAGCGCCATTGATTTGGCTAACAAGCGTTTCTTTTATAGCATTTTCCATGAATCCTAATTCAACTGCCTGGCCATAAATTTCTTCAGCATGTAGATTTGCTTCAAGGTCTCCTAGAATAACAATAGTAGCAGAGCTATCTACGATTTGTTGCTGATTAAAAGCAATTGGAAGTAGCTTTTCTTTTTGCTCATCACTTTCAATAACAAGGAACTTCCAATGTTGAAGGTTCCAAGAAGACGGAGCTTCAATCGTAGCATTTAAAATCTCATTCATAACTTCCTCAGGAATTTCGATTCCTTTCTCAAATTTCCTTACAGAATGACGATCTTTCATAACATCTAGAACACGATTGTTCTCTTGTATACTAACAGACATCGTTTGTTTCTCTCCTTTTTCTATCCATAAAATTTCTCTCTATTGATGGTCTAATAACCTATCTCACCCACACTATAATGTAACATATATCATTACAGTTAGAAAACAAAAAATCATTAGCAATTGTGGCAGTATCTTCCCTTTTTGCTAGTATTTTTATTAATCAAATTCTGAAATCCGTTTTTAACCTGCTTCACAAAAGAAGTTGCTGTGCGTTCAGGAAAATCAATGATTAATTTTAATCTTGATAGCTCCGTTGTTAGTTTAATTGCTAATTCAGGGTAAGCCAGATACAAAGCACGATAGGACGTTTGATCAAGTTGAATGAGCTCAACATTAGTTATTGTTTTTGCATACAAGTTTTGATGTACAAAAATAGAGCGATTGCCCAAAACATCATTCGGCCCAAGAACTGCTAGAGACTCATTCATGTTATCCGCATGATAAATGGCAATACTACCACTTTTAATAATATATACATCGCGATTTGTATGTTCTGGCTTTATCAAAAATCTTCCGTTGTTTCTCTTAATTAGCTGACCGGATCTTTCTAATCGATTCCAATCTTTCATATTAAGCTTGCTTCCTTCATTTCTTACCACCAGACCTGTACTCATGTCTGCTCACCCCCAATAATTTTATTGAAACTTTTTTTGTTACAGTTAAGATATAAAACAAAAACAATTACTTATAATTGTTTTTGTTTTAGGCTTTGAATAATATCACGAATCGTATATTGTTTCAAGAATGCTGTTAAATGATTCTCAGCATCTGTGAAAATATCGCCCAGTACATTTGATAAATTCGCTCCCACAAGACAATACTGATTCGAATCAGGACACCTTGGTTGGAGAGTACCTATAGAGGTAAGGTTATAGATCTTATCAAGCGTGACATCTTCTACACGACAAGATAAAGTAAACCCACCTCCAGCACCCTCTTTTGAAACGATATAACCGTTTTTCTTGAGTAAACTAAGAATTTTTCTCATACGAACGGGATGGACAGAAGCACTTCCGGCAAGATAATCACTAGTTGCCATCTGCCCTGGCTTAATTGCGAGCAAAGCCAGACTGTGTACGGCGAGAGTAAAATCACTATTCAATTGCAGCGCCTCCCGACACTTTCTTCCACTTCCATCCTATCGTACTTCTTTTGTAGCTGGCAAGAAAATTTTAACAGGGAACTGCTTCCTCCGACTCGTGGCGAAGCTGCTTAAGTTGTGCAGAAAGTTCCATGAACCATTGTTTATCTTTCGTAATTAAAGAAACTTCAATAAGGTTTAACAAGAAGGATTCATCCTGTTCAAAATTTGGTTCCTCCAGCTGGGAAATACGATTCTGGAAAGTTTCGATTACTTTTCCTACAGTCTCAGGATTATCACATTCTAGAACAAATACTTTAATCGTTCCAAGATAGTTATTTACAGATTCGACATATCCATGAATTAGTTCATCATGGACTGACTTTCCTTTTACCCAATCACCTTTTTGATATTGAGTTTGTTGATGTAATTGATTCATCATCATTTACCTCCTTATTTGGAAGACTAGTTTGTGTTCCAACTGAGTCAAGGTATAGTGTAATTCTAATTATTACAGTTCATTTTGTCAAGAAAAGGGTTTCTCATCTATTTGAAATGCATCTGCAATGTGTTTATAAGACTTCAGTCGAGATTGAAAATCGTGTGTAATCGTATTAATGATCACTTCATCTGTTTGATAAGCATTTGCTAATTCTTCAATTTGTTTTTTTACCTGGGTCGGACTACCTACGATCATTCTTTTTCTGTTTTCCCGAATCCGTTCTTTATCAAACACTGTATATGGAAAGCTACGCGCTTCATCAGGGGATGGAAATCCGTCACCTGACTTTCCTTGTTCGATTAATAAGATCGATAAATCCAAACTAGATGCCAAATATTCTGCTTCTTCTTCTGTTTCACCACAAATGACAAATATAGCTACATTTGTTTTCGGTGTCTCGTTAAATTCAGATGGTACAAAACGAGAACGATATTTGTCAACCACATTCGTTCCACCATATCCATTAATGAAATGTGCAAAGGTAAACGCAAGTCCGCGCTGCGCTGCCATCATTCCACTTGCCCCACTTGATCCTAACAACCACATCTCAGGTGCCGTACTTCCAAGCGGTGTTGCTCGTACGTTCATTCTCTCAGGGTCTTCCCCTTTCAAATAGGCAGCTAGTTCGTTCACCTGCTCTAAATAGTTATCAATCCCCATACTGTTTCCCCCAGCGAGAGCTTTTGTAACATTCGGCATCCCTCCTGGAGCGCGTCCAAGCCCAAGATCAATACGATTGGGATTTAACGTTTCAAGCATACGGAAGTTTTCCGCTACTTTGTATGGACTATAATGTGGTAACAACACCCCACCAGAGCCAATCCTCATACGCTTTGTGTTCGCTGCCAGATGTGAGATCAGGACTTCAGGACTTGACCCAGCCAGACTCTTCGTACTATGGTGTTCTGAAACCCAGAATCGATGAAAGCCTAGCTTCTCAACTTCTTGTGCAAGTACTGTTGTTTCTCTAAGTGCTTCTGTTGGCGTATTGCCTCTTGATACAGGTGATTGATCAAGTACGCTTAACTTCATATTCTTTCCGCTCCTTTAATGTAAAAATCATCATTACAGTTTATCTTATCAGATGAAAAATTGTTGACCAATAAATATGCTTACTATTAGATGAACCTCTTCATACTAGTAGTTACCCTTTTAAGACACAAAAAAACGGACCGTCACGCCCAATTGGTTACGCCGGTCCATTCTTTAGAAAATCATAAGCTCTCTTTATATGACGTCATTGTAGAAACTTAAGTCTCTGCAACAACGAGCTTAACCTGATGTCGCCTTAGCATTTCCTGCACTTTCTCTTCAGGAATTTGATCCGTAATAATAAGATCAATATCTTCAAGATGAGCAAAAGTAAAAAACTCAGAACGATAGAACTTTGAATTATCAGCAAGAGCGATAACATACTGAGATTGTTGAATCATCTTTCTTTTCACCATTCCATCTTCTTCATGAGCAATGGTTAACCCCTGCTCTGATATTCCTATGACTCCTATAAAAGCAATATCTGCATTGTAGGTCGCCACCTTTTCGACTACAGCCGAACCATATAGGAAACGATGATCTTTCTCGAGTTTGCCTCCAAGAAGATGAATATCAATATGATTTCCGCTCGATAGAATATCTGCTTGATGAATGGAATTTGTAATCACTGTTGCTTGTTTTTCAATTAGAAATTCAGCGCATGACTGAACGGTTGTGGATGCATCAAGAATAACGACGTCACCTGCGTTAACATAGCCTGCGGCCATTTTGCCTATTCGCTGTTTTTCCTTTGACACAACTTTTAAGCGATCATGATAAGACTGGATCTCATGACGAAGCTGAGGAAGTACGGCTCCACCTCTTGTCCTCGTAACGGCTTCTTCTTCTTCAAGCTTCACAAGATCACGTCTCGCAGTGTCTCTTGACACTTGAAATAACTCGCAAATTTGATCTACGGATATTCTTCCGTGTTTTTTTAGATGATCTAAAATCGCTAGCATTCTTTCTTCTTGATACACTTCCTACACCTCATTTCCATGCACTTACATTATAAGTTTTCGTAAGTAATAAATCAATATTTATTAAGTGTTTTCGATTTTATATAAGTTTTTATAAGTAATTCTGCTTATTCTTATTATTTCCTCTTATTGCCCCATGATGATTTTTCGCATCATTACAATGGTAAACAAGATAGAACTTAAACAGTCAGTTCACAGAAAAATCCTAGACCATAAAATCCTTTTGCGCTTTACCTTGAAATAATGTATTATTGAAAATATTTACTAGATAAATGGAGGCTAATGATGAAGGGAAATTTAGATAAAGGCATTTTATTAATATCTTGCCCAGATAGAGAAGGAATTGTCTCAGCTGTCTCAACGTTTTTATTCACAAATGGTGCAAATATTATTCACTCTGACCAGCATTCGACCGATCCTGTTTTGGGACACTTTTTTTATGCGCATCGAATTTAGCCACCCTCAATTAAATGAACAATTAGGAGAACTTAAAAGAGCTTTTGAAGAAACGGCAGCTCCCTTTCAAATGGAGTGGTCCATAACGGCTTCTTCTAGAAAAACTCGTCTCGCTATTTTTGCTACGAAAGAAGATCACTGTCTTCAAGAGTTGATTTGGAGATGGCAATTGGGGGAACTACATGCGGAAATTGGAATGGTTATTAGTAATCATCTAGACTTTCAAGAATTAACAGAAAGCGCTGGGATCCCCTTTTATCATGTTCCAGTGACAAAAGATTCGAAAGCACAAGCAACAGCTGAACATCTTCATTTACTGGAAGAGCAACAGATCGATACGGTTATTCTTGCAAGGTACATGCAAATCATACCTGAAGAAATTATTAACCTTTATCACAACGACATCATTAATATTCATCATTCATTCCTACCAGCCTTTATCGGTGGTCACCCTTATCAACAGGCCTTTGATCGAGGCGTCAAGATTATCGGGGCAACAGCCCATTATGTGAATGCAAAGCTTGATGAAGGTCCAATCATCGAACAGGACATCACTCGTATTACTCACCGTTATAATGTGAACGATTTGAAAAGACATGGCAAAGACATTGAACGCATCGTCCTCTATCGCGCAGTGAAATGGCACCTTGAAAAGCGTGTTATTGTTCACGGCAACAAAACAATTGTTTTTCAATAATGTTCCATAAGAAAAAGCACCCGAATCGGGTGCTTTGCTTATTTTAGTAAGCCCATACTGCGCCAACGATAATCAAAAGAATGAACAATACAACGATTAGCGCGAAACCTTGACCATAACCGTAACTCATGCGTATCCCTCCCTTCATGCTAATTTAACAAGAAAGGTTTAGTAGCCATATCCTCCGCCGTAACCGCCGTAGCCACCTTTTCCGTAACCACCACACTGACCGCCGTAGTTAGCTCCACCAACTGCCGCAGCTCCAACGATAATCAAAAGAATAAACAATACTACGATCAACGCAAAGCCTTTACCGTAGCCTCCGCCATGCCCTTGCTCTTTTCCACCACTCATTAGAAAACCCCCTTTCCTGGAAGGTTACTAATACTATATGTCGTAAGAAAAAGAAGGATTAGGCTGGTGTCCATAGTTAGATAGAATTATCATTTCTACTTATTTGTCACGCTTAAATAATGCCTGCTACAGCAAGTAAAATAATGACAAGAAGAATGAAAAGAATCAGAAACAAAATCAGTTCATCCACTGAGATCCCCCCGTATTTGGTCGTTTAATAACATATGTGACTCTGGGCGCGCCGGTGAATTCGCGTTCTCGTTTTCCAATTCATAACCAGATCATCTTATTGAGATCTCGAATGAGCCGTCATTCAATAATCATTACCATAGCCTAAAAAATGCCCCTTCCTATTGGAAGAGGCTTAGCTCATTGCATTATTCCATCGTGTTCCCTTTAGCAGGAATAGGATTTTCATTAAAGATTCGTGCAAAATGAATTAAGTTATACGCCATTGTTTTCGCATGACCGGTAGAAAAGTCATTCTTTTGACCGTTCGCTTCGATATAAGAAGCGCCTGGTCCGGCTTCTCCAACCCAGTAAGCATCTACGTTTGGAGGAACGGTAATGCCAATATGAGAAAACCCGTATAGCACAGAAGCTGCTGCATGCTTAGCACCATCTTCGTTTCCTGTAATCACGACGCCGCCTACTTTATTGTAGTATAACGACTGCCCTTTCTCATTTGTTAATCCGCTTCCTCCGTATAATCGCTCGATTGCAAGCGTAGCGACACTACTCTTTTCACCTAGCCAGAGAGGAGTACCTAGTATGATAATATCCGCTTCTTTTACTTTTTCAAAAATAACTGGCCATTCATCTCCATGACCTTCATCTTCCGAAACACCATAAGCGATCTTATAATCGCTTATGCGAATGCTTTCAGATTCAATTCCCTCTTTCTTAAAAATCGCTTCTGCTTCTTGATAAAGAGCATCCGTGTTAGAAGTCGTTTCACTCGTTTTAAGAGAACAATTTAGAAATAGTGCTTTCATATTAATAAACTCCTCCTTCACCTTTGGTTATTCCTACCAACTATTTACCTCCTAGAAAAAAACTTAAACAAAAGAGCACTTGAAATAAGATCCAAGTGCTCTTTCCTTTGCTATTCTGTTATAAGTAATAATGGAGCCTCATTTAAGAACTTCATCATGTTTTGTCCATCTTCTGATACTTTTGCCCATGCCGGTGACTGCATTGCTTCTTCTAATTGCTCTTTTGAACTAAATTCAATAGTAGCTGTTAAGAAATAGTTCTTGTCTGTATTCATTGCTGCCGTCACATAGTTAACTTCAGCATTCGTAACGTTCGGAACATCCTTTACAAGAGCCATATGATTGTTCTCATAATAGTTCTTAAACTCATCGACATCTTTCGGTTCTTGATAAATCACTATGATTTTTGCCACTTTTCATCGCTCCCATTGATTTAGTTATTCATCTACATCATAAGGTCAGTGAAGCTGATAAGAAAGTAATATGCACCGCTAAAGTTTATACTGATCCGCTTAGCTTTTTTCGATTCGACCTCATTTTCCCGAATAGAAGCAGAACAATGATGATCGCACTTGCCCATATAAACCGCGTTTGGTACTTTTCTAAGTTCGCTAAATCATGACCTACAATTGTGTATAAAATGGTTCCAGGAATTTGACCTAGCGCAGTAGCTAACGCAAACGATCGAAATGAAATGCGACTTAACCCTGCAAGAAAGCTAATAAAATCAAACGATACAATCGGGACTAATCTGGCAACGAGTATTAAGAAAAAACCATTTTTCCCGCTGTACCGATTGGCCTTTTCAAGAATGTCGCTCTTCTTTGTTACTTTTTCAACAAATGCGGCTCCAAACCATCTTGCTAGCCAAAACATCACGAGAGCAGCTGCCATTCCACCTGACCAAGAAACGAGGAAGCCAAGTGGAATTCCAAAAGCGAGACCGTTAGCTGCTGTAATGACAAAGGATGGGAGCGGCGCGAGAATTCCTTGCGCAATCATTAAAGCAATACTAATAACGGGCGCCCATATTCCTAAGGAGCGAAAGTAATCAGCGAGCAGAGGGAGTGAATCAAGCGAAATAAATGAACGCATTTGAGCCAACCATGGTGGATTGATTAAAAAGATGATTATAATAACGATTAGGAGACATACTCCTATCCCTATCAAGGGTTTGGTGGACTTTTTCATAATTAACCCCGATTCTGAAAAAACTATAACATAAACGCTCACGATATCATTATCAGGTTGGTAAGGTATGGTCACAAAAATGATCATAGCATCTTATGAATGATAAAATCCATTTCTTACAACCTTGAGCGTTCAAACATTCTCATTGAGGTAGATTTTTTTTGTTTTACGTTACCCCAAAAGAGGAAAACATCGTTATAATAACGTTACAATAACTATTACATAGGAGGTGAACCCTTACAACTCTGTAAGGGCCTTATTGGAACTAATCAAAGTAATTGCTGTTCTATTGTTAATTGTATTAACGGCATTTTTCGTAGCATCTGAATTTGCGATCGTAAAAATTCGAAGAACGAGAATAGATGCACTTGCCAGTGAAGGAAACAAGAAAGCCAAAGCCGTTCAAAAGGTACTTGGTAACTTAGATGGGTATCTTTCAGCATGTCAATTAGGTATTACCATTACAGCGCTAGCTCTTGGTTGGCTTGGTGAAGAAACCGTTGAACAGCTTCTGCATCCTTTATTTGAGCTTATTAACCTTCCTGACTCAATCGCTACACCAGTTACGATTGCGCTCGCCTTTGCGATTATAACCTTTCTACACGTTGTTCTTGGTGAGCTTGCTCCGAAGACATTTGCAATTCAAAAAGCGGAAGCTGTTAGTTTACTTCTAGCTGGTCCACTTATCTGGTTCTATCGTATAATGTATCCGTTTATTTGGGCATTAAATGGTTCAGCTAGAGGCGTGGTAAAGTTATTTGGTCTTAAATCAGCGAATGAACATGAACAAGCCCATTCTGAAGAAGAACTTCGACTCATTTTATCTGAAAGCTACAAAAGTGGGGAAATCAATAAATCCGAAATGGAATTTGTGAATAATATCTTTGAATTTGATGAAAGAATGGCCCGAGAAATCATGATTCCAAGAACGGAAATGACCTGTCTATTTTTGGACAACACTACTGAAGAAAATCTTGAAATCATGAAGAATGGTAAATATACACGTTATCCTGTCGCTGATGGGGATAAAGATAAAATCGTTGGGGTCGTTAACATTAAAGAAATTTTAACACAGTACAAATGGGGCGAAGAGCTTATACTTAATGAATACATCCACCCCATTAATCACGTTATTGAAACTGCCCATATTAAGACACTACTAGCGAAAATGCAAAAGAGTCACAATCATATCGCGATCGTCGTCGATGAGTATGGTGGAACGGCCGGACTCGTTACAGTTGAAGATATACTTGAAGAAATTGTTGGCGAAATTCAAGATGAATTTGATTTTGATGAAAAAGCGCCTATACGAGAAGATTCAAATGGACAAACAATCGTCGATGGAAAAGCTTTAATTAGTGATATCAATGAGCTACTCGGAACATCAATTGATCATAAAGAAGTGGATACAATTGGTGGCTGGATCCTAACTCATGATATAGAACCGGAACAAGGAACATCATTTACCGTAGAAGGCTATCAATTTACAGTTCGTGAAGTTGATGGACATCAGATTAAAGAATTAGAAATTAAGCAACAAGTATAAGAAAAGCTGTCTCCTCAAATTGCATGTAGCAATGAGAGAGACAGCTTTTTCCGATTATGAGAGAAGGTCAATCCAAATCTTAATAGACGTTCCAAGAATTAGGGCAGCAAGCACCCATTGAAGAATTTTTGTATTGATCTTCTTACCAGCATTCGCACCAAGTGGCGAAGCAATTAAGCTTGCGACAATCATTATCGCAGCAGGAAGTAAAAGAACCTGCCCTGTTGCGAGTTTTCCAACCGTCGAACCTATCGAAGAAATAAACGTGATCGCAAGAGAAGATGCAATCGTCATCCGCGTCGGAATCTTTAGCACGACGAGCATGATCGGAACGAGAAGGAATGCTCCTGCGGCGCCAACGATCCCAGCGCCAATACCTACAATAAAGGCAAGAGCTGATGAAAGTAGTTTATTGAATTTCACCTGATCAAGCGGTATATCATCAATGCCTTTTTTCGGTATAAACATCATGACAGCTGCAATCGCAGCAAGCAGTCCATAGACGACATTGATTCCCTGTTCGGACAAAATGGTCGAACCATATCCTCCAATAAAACTACCGATTAGAATACTAACCCCCATGTAGAGGATCAATTGCTTATTAAGATAACCACCTTTACGGTAAGCCCAAACACCACCAATGGTTGCGAAGAATACCTGAACTGCACTAATACCAGAAACTTCGTGGGCACTAAATGCCGCAAAACCGAGTAGTGGTGGGATATAAAGTAGCATCGGGTATTTAATAATCGAGCCACCGATTCCAACCATTCCTGAAATAAAAGATCCAATAAATCCAATTGCAAAAATCGTTATTATAAAACTCAAATCCATCCTGTTCACCCCTTACATTAAAACGGAGGTACTTATTCAGTACCTCCTATCATTTACTAAGCTTTTTTAATCCAGAAATAGAACACGCCGTCTGTTTCTTCAGACTTCATTAGTTCATGACCACCTGATTTCGCCCATGCAGTAAGGTCACTTTGAGCTCCTTTATCAGTCGCTTGAACTTCAAGAACTTCACCTGACTCCATGTCTTTCATTGCTTTTTTTGTTTTTACGATTGGCATTGGGCATGCTAGCCCTTTTGTATCTAATGTTTTTTGTGCATCCATTTGTAATTCCTCCTTATTAGTTAACCGCACAGCGGTTTGGTCCAATTTCCATTTCTCTTTTTGTTTCTTCATCAGGGGTAATTTTCCCCATATTTGTTTCACGAATTTCCTGATAAGCATTAGGCTGTGGAGGAAGATTTTCGGTTACCATTTTTCTGAAATCTTCTTCCTTCTCCACATTTAGACCATCATTCTTTTGGTAAAGATCCTGGAGTTTTGCAGACACGGCTCCATTTTCATCAAGCTCAGCCATTTTTGAGAAGTGAGCTGGAAGAACAACTAATTCCCCTGCCATCTCTTTATACCGGTTATAAAGTGTTGTGCGAAGGTCAAGAACCCAATCTTCAGCTTTGCCAGCTAAATCCGGGCGACCAATTGATTCAACAAATAGAATATCACCAGTTAAAAGGTAAGCATCATTGATCATAAGTGACGTACTTCCGATGGTGTGTCCTGGAGGGTAGATCGGTTCAACTGTTACGTTTCCAATAGACACTGAAGTTCCTTCTTTAAGTGCTGAATATTCGAATGTTACTTCACCAGCATCTTCTTCTGGAAGGTAATACGTTCCATTTACCTGGTCAGCTAACGACTTCCCCCCAGAAATGTGATCTGCGTGAAGATGTGTGTCAAATGTTGCTTTAATCGTAAGACCTTTGTTTTCTGCAAAGGTTGTGTAATTCTCAATCATTCGATTCGCATCCACAATAGCAGCCTCTCCATTTGATTCAATCAAATATGAAAGACACCCTTTACCAAGGCGAACAAATTGATAGAGTGCTCCTCCCGGAAGATCGCCTACTTTAACAGGCTCAAGGTATTCACTCCATGCCTTCATTCCGCCAGAAAGATAAGATACATTCTCCATTCCCGCTTCAACGAGTTCTTCACCTACAAAGATCGAAGAACCTTCTTTTGCACATACAACTAGAATTTCTTTATCCTTTGGAAGCTTTGGCAGGATCTCTTCAACGCCGTCAATTAAATCGAAGTAAGGAACATTCATAGACGTAACAGATTCACCTTCGATTTTCCAATCGCCATAAGCTTCTTCATTTCTTACATCGAGAATAAAAAGCTCTTGCTTATTAATCACTTTTTTTGCTACTTCACTTGCATGTTTTTGTTTCAAATCCACCTCATATACCCCCATCCGTATTTATGATTCCAAAAAAAATTAAGTTGTACGCGGGGAAAAAATCCCCGCCCTTTTATCTTTTAAAGATCAGATGTAGTAGGACCATCCCACTCGGACATTCCTGGCACAACATTGATCACATCATAGCCATTTTCAGCTAACTTTTGAGCCGCAAGATCGCTTCTTGTACCTGTACGACAAACTACATAAATCTTCTTCCCTTTATCTAACTCTGCCATACGGTTATCTAAATCGCCAAGTGGCAAAGAAATCGCATTTGGAAGGTGACTGAACACATATTCTGCTGGCTCTCTTACGTCCACGATCGTCATTTCATCATCTGAGAGTTTAGCTGTAAGATCTGTATTTGAAATCACATGTGGGTGACTCTGCTCAAGTGTCGCCTCACCATCTGAAGCCTTACGAAGATAATGTTTCAAAACGTCACCTTCTTCAATTGTTCCAAGATAGTGATGCCCTACTTTGTCAGCCCATGCCTTAAGATCTGCTTTTGATCCTTTATCTGTTGCTAGAATTTCAAGAACGACTCCTGATTCAAGATCCTTCATCATTTTCTTCGTTTTCACAATTGGCATCGGGCACGCTAGACCCTTTGCATCGAGTACGTGATCAGTTTGTATCATTAGTCTACCTCCTGTAGTCGTTATTCTGTTACTCCAGTCCATTCAAGCATGCCGCCTGTCATATTTAACACGGAATACCCGTTTGATTTTAGAACCATAGAAGCCATGCTGCTTCTGCCACCTGACCGGCAGACGATAATATGCTCTGTATCCTTATCAAGCTCATTCATTCTTCCCTGTAATTCATTAACCGGTAGATTGTAGGCACCAGGAATCTTTCCTTCTGCCACCTCTTCAGGTCCGCGAACATCGACAATACTAATTGATTTATTTTCCTTCAACATGTTATTCACTTCAGTTGGCGTTACATCTTTTACATAACCAGACATTCTAATTCCTCCTATTTCCACATATTCATTCCGCCGCGAACATTCGATACAGACGTGAATCCTTGTCTCTTCAATTCTCCGCAAGCTTTTGAACTTCTCATTCCACTTTGACAAATCACGACGACTTCTTTATTAGGATCCAGTTCTTTTGTGCGTTTGCTAAGTTCGTTGAGCGGCATATTTTTAAATTGCTTCACTTTTTGACCTTTATATTCACCAGGTGTACGAACATCAATAAATTGAACATTGCGATCGCCAAACTTCCTTTTTGCTTCTTCAGAGGTGATCGTTGTTACACCTTTTCCTGGTCCTACCTTTTTATAAATGAACCATCCAGCTATCACAATGACAGCTATTAGCAAAAGTTCCATTCTTTTCGCTCCTTAAATGAAGAGATTGACGTTACCATCTTCAGCGTCGCCTAGATATGCAGCAACACCTGCATACTCGATTTCTTCTAGCAGCTCATCCTTTTGAAGACCTAAAAGATCCATTGTCATCGTACAAGCAACGAGCTTCACTTCCTGTTCTTGCGCAAGCTCAATCAGCTGCGGAAGTTCTGTTACATTGTGCTTCTTAATGACGTTCTTAATCATCTTCTTACCCATTCCACCATAGTTCATTTTTGAAAGACCCATTTTATCAGCACCGCGGGGCATCATTTTGCCAAACATTTTCTCTAGGAACCCTTTATTGACTTCAACTTGCTGATCTTTCCTAAGAGCGTTTAACCCCCAGAATGTATGGAAAATGGTTACCTCATGGTCATATGCGGCGGCACCATTCGCGATAATGTAGGCAGCCATTGCTTTGTCGTAATCTCCACTAAATAGGACAATCGTTGTTTTCTTTTGTTCACTCATTCTATTTCCTCCTCTTATACACCTAGGGGTATATAATGTGTTAAATTTTTTTATTATCGACTTCTTACTAAAAGATTAACAGCTTCCTTCACAACATCATCAGTAGATTCTCCCTGTTCAATCTGTTGGTGAAGACACTGTTCAAGATTTGAACTTACAATTAATCCAATCGAACGATCGATACCAGAACGAGTGGCAGAAAGCTGATTTACAATGTCTTCACAGCTTTTCTCTTGTTCCATCATCTGGATAACACCGCGAATTTGTCCTTCAATTCGCTTCAATCGATTCATAACTGCTTTATCGTATTGCATTTCATTTCCTCCTCACCTTATACCCTACGGGGTATAAAATCAAGTAAAAAAATTTATCTGTAAATCGAATTCGTTTGTGTTTTTTAATACCTATAGGGGTATTATAACGCACCTGTATGAAATGTCAACACCCTGGTTTTAAGAAAGCCAATTGATTTGAATAATAAAATACGTGGCGATCAGTGCAATCATTAATAACACTACTATAAGAAGAAACACAACAATCCATGAAGAAGAAGGAACCTCAAATTTCATAATGCGTTTTTTCGTTCGGTAGAACTGCACCGCTCCTCCAGCGATCGTTAATAATCCAAAAAATAAAGATGAGAAACTAATGAACACGGCGACCTGATCATCAGCTCTCTCTCCAGCAGCTCTAGTAAAATGTAAGCTTGCTGTTAGAAAACCAATACCAATGATCGCAATAGAAGTTCGAACCCATGCTAGAAACGTGCGCTCATTCGCTAATAACTGTTGCACACGTCCATCTGCCTTTTTATTTTCCACCCTTATTCACCTCACATGATCTGTATTATATACCCCTCGGCGTATGTATTCAATGTAGAAATCTTATTCAACTACTCTTATTCTTCTATCATGAACAAAAAAAGCAGAATCCATTAGGATTCTGCCCCTTCTTCAAATTCATCCAAATATTCTCCGTAACCCTTTTCTTTCATTTCGTCTTTTGGAATAAAATCAAGCGCTGCAGAGTTTAAGCAATAGCGGAGACCTGTTGGTTCAGGGCCATCTTCAAACACGTGACCTAAATGAGAGTCAGCGTTCTTACTTCTTACTTCCGTCCTAACCGTAAACCATCTTTTATCCTCTTTCTCTACAATGTTCTCAGGTACAAGGGGCTTTGTGAAGCTAGGCCATCCTGTTCCTGATTTATATTTATCCGCTGAACTAAAAAGAGGTTCTCCTGAAACGATATCGACATAGATTCCTTCTTCTTTGTTATCCCAATACTCATTATCAAAAGCTTTCTCTGTGTCGTCCTCTTGCGTCACACTATATTGAATCGGTGTAAGCATCTCTTTTAGCTCTTCATCAGAATACGTGAGATTTGTCTTCGCTTCTGGTGCATTTACCTCAAGATCATCTCCCCATGCTTTCTCAAGAAACTGATCTCGTCCTGAATTATTTCGATAATATTTATAACGCAGCTCATTTTCTTTGTAATAATCTTGATGATACTCTTCCGCTACATAAAATGTTTCTGCTTGTTCGATAGGCGTGACAATAGGTTTATTAAATCTGTTTGAACTTTGAATTTCTTCCTTAGACGCTATAGCAGCTTTCTTTTGCTCTTCATTATGATAGAAAATTCCAGATAAATATTGGTCTCCCCTATCAACAAACTGTCCTTCATCATCAGTAGGATCGATTTGTCTCCAAAATACATCTAACAATGTATCATAGCTCACAACGGAAGGGTCATAATATACTTGGACAGCTTCTACATGCCCGGTTCCACCAGAAGATACCTCTTCATAAGAAGGGTTTTCTGTATTCCCGCCAGTATAGCCTGAGACCGCTTCTCTTACGCCATCTAATTTCTCAAACGGCGGCTCCATACACCAGAAACATCCTCCTGCAAAAGTCGCCACCGCTTCATTATCCTGTACAGCTTGTGCTGGCTCGCTTCCATAAGAACGTTTAAAAATCACATCATAAAGTTTTGGAATAGCAAATACGAGCACTGCCGCAATTCCAATTAACAGAAACCATCTCGTTATCTTCATTCATTATTCCTCCTTCTTCTCAAGTGGAAGCATAAACCAAAATTCGCTGCCATGACCTACGTTACTTTCAACGCCTATCTTCCCTCCATGAAGCTCAATCAATTGTCTCGATATGGCTAGACCCAGTCCGGAACCCCCGTACCTTGTGTTACGCGATTTCTCAACACGGTAAAAACGATCAAAAATCCGTTCTTGTTCTTCTTTCGGAATTCCGTTTCCTTCATCTCTTATAAAGAAGAGAGCAGCTGTCTCAACCTTTTTCAGTGTAATATGGATCGTAGAATGATCATCTGAGAACGCGATTGCATTTTGAATTAAGTTCGTAAGCACGCGTTTGATATGGTCTGGCATCATAGGGATGACACCTAGCTCTTCATCAATTTCAACTGCAAGTTCAATCTCTCTCTCTTGTAGCTTGCGATCGAACTGCTGTAGCGTTTCAACTAAAACGACGTCAGGGTGAACGAATCTAGGTTCATATGGTAAAGTGCCACTTTCTAGTTGAGATAAATTCAACAGCTCTTCAATCAAGTGGCTAAGCCGTTCTGTTTCTCTTTCGATCGTATCTAGATACTGTCTTTTTGTTTTCTCATCTGTAACGACGCCATCTTGAAGTGCTTCAGCAAAGGATCGAATCGAAAAAACAGGTGTCCTTAAATCATGAGAAACGTTCGCAATCAATTCTGTTTTGTATTGCTCCGAACGCTTCACTTCTGAAAACATTAGATTTAGCTTCTCGGACATCACATTGAAATGCTGTGCAAGCTCCTGTATTTCTGTTGGCCCTTGCTCTGCCACCTTGACATCGAACTTTCCTTCAGCGATTCTGCTCGTATCTTCCGTCATCTGATTCACTGACTTCAAAATTTGCGATGTGAATATAAAATGAGCCAACATCGATAGAGAACCAGCTCCAATCGTAATGAACGTAAGGGTGAGGATCAGTTCAGGTGAAAGGACCATTCTTACGTAACTAATAATGAGAAAGACTAGGATAAAAGCAATCGATATCCCATTGGCAAGCATTAGCATCGTTCGCAATTTCATGTTGATTCTCCTTCAAACTTATACCCGATGCCCCATACGGTTTTAATCCATTTAGGCTCTGCTGAATCTTTTTCAATTTTTTCACGTAGACGTCTTATATGAACATTTATCGTATTGCCATCACCGTCGAATTCATATCTCCATATCGCTTCAATCAATTGTGAGCGAGGAAAGACACGTGTAGGATGACTGGCTAACAAATAGAGAAGTTCAAATTCCTTAACAGTCAATTCCACTTCATTCCGATCGACTGTTACTTTTCTTCGAGATTCATCAATTGTAAGCTCACCGTACGTTAAGAAAGAGGCCTTCTCCGCATGTTGTCGTTTCGTCCGCCGCAATATATTTCGCACTCTAAGAACAAGCTCTCTTGGGCTAAACGGTTTAGTTAAATAATCATCCGCGCCGACCGTTAATCCTAAAAGACGATCTCGTTCCTGACCTAAAGCTGTCAGCATAATAATAGGAACATCATCGACCGCTCGAATCTCCTCCGCCGTTTCCATTCCATCTTTTAACGGCATCATCAAATCAAGTACAATGAGATCTGGCTTCTCTTTTTCCCACCTACTTATAGCCTCTTCTCCATCTGCTGCAGTAATCACGTGATACCCATCTCTCTCCAAATACCTCCTACTAACGTCAAGTATGGATTCTTCATCATCCACTAGTAGGATTTTTTCTGCCAATGCACTTCACCTCTATTCCTTATGAAACAGTTCCGCAAAGCCGAAATCAACTTCAAAAGCTTTGCACCAAACGACAATCCGATCGCCTTCTTCAAGTGAAGACGAATCAGGAATGCGATAGTTCTGACTGCCAACATTTCCTTTCAATTTCCCAAGTATCGTTCCTTCATCTGTTGACTGCCCTTCTTTTACGAGTACAGTATATAAGTCAGGACCATTCGTCACTTCGAAGTTCTCAAACCTAACCCATTGTTTTGAATCGGTGTAAAACGATGTGACGTTACCTGAAGCATGATGGGTATCATCACCATCGACGAATATCCCTGAGTGGGATACAGCTGGTGATTCTTCATCGGATGTCTCTTCAGCATTAGTTGTTGCTTCAATCGTTGTCGGGAGATCTTCATCAACCACTTCATCAAGAAAAAGAGGAGAAACCATCCACCATCCAACTACGATCAAAAGCACAAGAAAGATACTTCCAATCCATCCTTTCTTACTCATCAACATCCTTCCTTCCTCTTATAGGATATCCTCATCATAAGAAATAAAAATTAGTGATTCCTGAAGAAAGTATTACGATTTGATTAACTCTTCTCTAGTGTAACTCATTTTAAACGTTGCGTAGATGTTTGATCGGTTTTGAAAAGGGGTCCGGGTGTATCATCATTTTTCTGGTTAAACAAAGCTATAGGTGATAGGATATGAGTATAGAATTCAACCATATATTTATTGTAAGGAGTATATACGATGAAAAAATATAATATTCCTGTCGAAGCTGCCCTGGAAGTGATCGGAGGAAAGTGGAAAGTCGTCATACTCTGTCATTTAATAGAAGGCACAAAGCGTACAGGTGGACTTAAAAAGTTGATGCCTGGTATTACTCAGAAAATGCTGACCCAACAGCTACGTGAGTTAGAGACAGATGGTGTGATACTAAGAAAGGTCTATAACCAAATCCCCCCTAAGGTTGAATATTCTCTTACGGACTATGGATGGTCTTTAAAAGAAATTCTGGATTCACTTTGCGCTTGGGGAGAACAACATATTGAGAAAACCTATCCGCGTAAAGAAGACGTTCTTCTTCAGCCTGAAGAGCGTGACACAATGAAAGCCTAATTGCCACTCTTTCCACGGAGCTCATATCAGAATCAACCATCCCATATAAAAAACGGTACGCCACTCAATAGTGACGTACCGTTTTTTTGTTATCTTCGTGCAGATGTCAATTTGTCAGGAGATGGTAGCCACCTGTCGAACGCCAATAGTTTCGAAAAGAAAGGCATTGCGAACAAAGTGGAAATAAATAAAGTAAAGACTAAAATAAAAGGTACGCCCCATATCGTGGCGATAACTTCAGACGACTGCTGTTCTAAGAACCATTTAATAACAAATCCATGGAACAAGTAAATCGCAAAAGTTCTTGATCCGAGTGGTGTAAATACAATTGGTCCCTCTGGAATCATTGAAAAGAACAAGAACATCACAATTGCTGTACCAACATAATAAGTTAGTCGAATCAACAAGTCTGTGTTTGATTCATAAACATACGTACCATAAAGTAGATCAGCAAGTCCTTCTATTTTGTATAAATAAAACAGTAGGAACAATCCGCCGAGCACAACAGGGGCTATCCACTTCATATGTGGAAATCTGATCGGTTTTTTTCGACATCCCATGACCATCCCAAGTACGAAGAAAGGCAAGAAAACAAAAAGTCGATCTAATGATAAAAATCTCTCAACATCAAAATAACCCACAGCGAGCCCTGCACCAATACTTAATGGAAGCAAAATGCTTGCTTTCATTTTAAGCAAAAGCGGTGAAATCAGTTTATAAGCGGCTATACATAAAAGGAACCACATTGCCCATCGCGGCGTTAGAAACTCGATTGCAAATGACTTTTGATAAAGGTTTGTATAATAAATCGAATAAACAACTTGAAAAATCACATAAGGTAATAAAAATGTTGTGAATATTTTCCAGAAATACCTAGTTCCAGATGCTTTTCTAGTGAAATAACCAGCTAGGAAAATAAATGCAGGCATGTGAAAAATAAAAATAACGTGGTAGAGACTATACAAAAAACGTGAATCGTCAATAAATGGAGTGAGCATATGTCCGCCCACTACTAACAATATTAATATAGCTTTACTATTATCAAAATACGCAATACGTTCTGACACGAAAAACAACCTCCTCAAAGGATTGAAAGACGATCACACGTATCGTCTTTCTCTATATACCCACTTTTTCGTATTTTCACCCTATATCTTTGTAAGTTATTCGCACCTCACCTATATTAATCTGTCAATATCACCAAAAGAAAGAATATTCAGATGATGTTTTCATGTAATTCACACCCTTTTTACTAGTTAACACCAGGTCAAACGAACCAATTTTCAATGAAAACGTTTGAATTAATAGAAAAATGTATTTTTTCTGAATAATTCTATTGTTTTTTCTCCCGGTGGTGAGTAGAATGAATGTTATATTTTCATACATCGAAAAGGAGGCGGGAGACATGATCACATTTGTCGGAGCCATTTGTTTATTGATTGTTGGCTATTACGTTTATTCTAAGGTGGTTGAACGAATTTTCGGCATAGACGATGATCGTGAAACGCCTGCATATACAAAGCAAGACGGCATGGACTTTATGCCAATGAGCTGGTGGAAAGGAAGTTTGATTCAGCTACTTAATATTGCTGGACTAGGTCCTATTTTTGGAGCCGTTCTTGGTGCTCTTTATGGACCAGTTGCGTTTATTTGGATCGTCATTGGTTCCATCTTCGCAGGGGCTGTTCATGATTATTTCTCCGGTATGATGTCGCTTAGACATAACGGTGAACAATATCCATCTCTCGTAGGTCGTTACCTTGGGAAGGGCGCAAAAGGAACAATCAATATTATCTCGATCGTTCTGATGATTCTAGTAGCTGCTGCCTTTACAGCTGGACCTGCCCAGCTGATGGCGCAGGTTACACCGCTTAATTTTACAATGAGCTTAGTCTTAATCTTTGCTTATTTCGTTTTAGCAGCCATTCTTCCAGTTAATAAAATTATTGGGCGTATTTATCCGATTTTCGGCGTCATTCTTATTCTGATGGCCGTGTCAATCGCAATCGGCTTGTTCTTTATGGACAATCCTGTACCAAACTTAACATTAGCAAATCTTCATCCAGATAATTTGCCATTATGGCCACTCTTAATGATCACAGTATCTTGTGGAGCGATTTCAGGATTCCATTCGACTCAAAGCCCAATCATTGCAAGAACAATGAAACGTGAAAGCGATGGAAAAAAGGTTTTCTATGGAGCGATGATTGCAGAGGGAGTCATTGCTCTTATCTGGGCTGCTGCCGGAATGACTTTCTTTGGAAGTACAGGTGGACTTCAAGGTGCCCTTGCAGCAGGAGGACTGTCTGGGGTTGTAAATGAAATCAGTTCATCCTTACTTGGAACGTTTGGAGGCATCTTAGCAATCGTCGGCGTCATCATACTTCCGATCACAACGGGGGATACATCACTTCGATCGTCTCGAATGATGTTAGCTGATTTGTTTACTAAAAAAGGAAAGTCAGAAGCGGCAGATGGAAAAGGCAAAACGCTTTTGTTAACGGCAGCTGTTGCCACACCAACTTTTCTTTTAACCCAAATTGATTACACTTTCCTTTGGAGATACGTAGGATTCACGAATCAGCTTGTTGCCACTGTGATGCTTTGGACAGCGGCCATGTATCTAGTTAAAAAACAAAAATTCCATTGGATTTGTAGCGTTCCAGCACTTTTCATGACTATGACCGTAGCTACCTATCTCTTTCTTGCACCAGAAGGATTTCAGCTACCTTATGCGACATCCATGTTCATGGGTGGAGGCATCACATGTTTAACTGCTGGATGGTTTGGTTATCAACTGTGGAATGCACGCAAAAAAAGAAAACGTACCAGTAGAAAAAGTAGCATAGAAAAAAGAACATTCCTCTTTACATATAAGAGGAATGTTCTTTTTTAGATTGGGGCGCCGTGTCGCAAATTGTGAGGCTGTTCTTAATGGATTTCCGCTCTTTAGGATTCGGAATAACAGCGGGCTTTCCAATATGAAGCATGCCAACAATAACATCATCAGCTTCTAGACCGATTCCTTCTCGAAACACCGGATCAAAAATAAATCCATTTGTTTTCCAAACGACTCCAAGTCCTTTTGACCAGGAAAGAAGCTGGACATTTTGTATGAACGCACATGTAGCTGCAAAATCTTCATGTCTTTCTTTAGCTGATTCAGAGGACTTCATATAAACAACTAAATGAATGGGGATTTCATTAATGAATTGATTGATTTTCTCCTTCTTCTTCTCGCTCTTCTCTTCATCCAACTCATTTCGGACAATGCTTTCCTGCACTTGATCAATGAGTTGACCTTTCCCATCCCCTTTGTATAGGACAACTTCCCATGGTTCTCTAAATTTATGGTTTGGAGCCCATTTGGCATCTTCAAGTATCTCCACAATTGTATGTAGAGGAATATCGTCTGGATGAAATTTGCGAATCGTTCTTCTCGAAACAATTGTATCCTGAATCATCTCATACATCTCTAAAGCACCCTTTCTATATATACCTGCTTATCGTTGTGGCAATTAGATTTATTCAGATAAACTATTCTAATACTTATTTTATTGATAATGATTATCAATGTCAAATGGAAAATGATCATATTATGAATTTTACCCATTAGATCACTTTTAACGAATTAAAAAAGAAGCCTACTTTATAGGCTTCCGCTTTTCTGATAATAATTTGCCACAAGCTGATCCATTACTTTACTTGTTCGTAAAGCTGTCTTACCCGTACTTGGTGAATGAATTTCTCCATTCAACTCATTTACGATCGTCTGAATTAAAGGCTGTTGAACATGCTCAGGGTAGACGACTTCGATTTCACGTTCGCCCTGTTCATCTTTCAGAATCATTGGACGCTCTTGGAGAGTGGAATAGAGGAGTGACCCTTTATCACCAACAATCTCATTCCAATCTTCATTCTTATAAGAATTAAAGCACCATTGCCCCGTACCGTGAACACCTGATTCAAAGACGTATGAACCAGAGACAATATCTTCAGCCTGATATAGCTCCGCCTGATTCGTTGCAAATCCATTTACACTTTCAATAGGTCCAAGTACATAATCAAGAAAATCTAACGTATGACTTGCAAGATCAAAGAAGTGACCACCGCCTGAAATTTCCGGCTGCACGCGCCATGGCAAGTTTCCGTTCTTTTCTTGTTCAGAAGCTTTCTTATGGTGCACCGTAGTAACAAATCGAATGTTACCAAGAGCTCCACTCTCGATTACTTCCTTCACTTGCAGTAAGGCAGGCATAGCACGGCGATAGAAGGCAACAAACAGTGGCACGTCGTTCTCTTCGCATGCCTTAATCATCTCCTCGCATTCCTCTGTATTTAGTGCCATTGGCTTTTCCACATAAACAAGCTTTGAGGCTCTAGCTGCAAGAATGGCGTATTCTTTATGTGTTGATGGTGGCGTAGCGATATAAATTGCATCTACTTCTTCATCATCAATGAGTGCTTCTGCATTTGTGTACCACTTTGGAACATTGTGTCTTCTAGCATAGTCTTCAGCAAGTGTGGCGTCTCGACGCATAACAGCAACGAGCTCTGAATTCTCGGCTTTCTGAAAACCCGGGCCGCTCTTCTTCTCTGTCACATTCCCACAACCGATGATTCCCCAGCGAATTTTCTTCACATGAACACCCCTAAATTAAGTTATTGTTTGCTTCTCTTCTTTTTCATGCTCTTTAAATTCATTTACTTCGTCTTTAATTCTCATCATTTTGGCATCAAGGTAATGCACAATCTCGGCTGCCTCTTTTAATTCATCACTAAGATTTCCAGGTATTTCACCTTCAAATTTATAATAAATTTTGTGCTCTAAGCTTGCCCAGAAATCCATTGCAATTGTACGCAGTTGAATTTCAACTCTTACTAACTCAGGACCCTTTGATAAAAAGACTGGAATTTCAACAATCAGATGCAAACTTTTATAGCCATTCGGCTTTGGATTCTTAACATAATCTTTTACATCGATTAAGCGAATGTCATCCTGACTTTCAATCATTTCATAGATTCGATAAATATCATTTGTAAAGGAACACGTCACACGAACTCCAGCAATATCGTTTATATGTTTTTTTACATTTTCAGTTGTTATTTCAAGACCTTTACGTTCAAGCTTCGCCATAATGCTTTCTGGTGACTTAATGCGAGACTTTACATGCTCAATAGGGTTATGTTGATGCACAAATTGAAATTCATCATTTAAGATAGTTAACTTTGTATTAATTTCATCCAGAGCAAATTTATAAATAAATAAAAAATTCTTCCATTCTTCTATTCGTTCTTGGAATTCCTTCTTCATACTGAAATCATCCTCTCACCACATACGGTACCACATTTTTGTGAATGGAGTATGAACGACCTTTGACGAACTCTAAACAATATTCTTTTACATGTCCTTGGATTGATAGAAATTTATTATGCCTGTCGATTTTATTTTGTCGCCTAATTCTTTTGAGAAATTATGTTAAACTGACAGGAAAAGGAGGAGAATAATGAATAAACCGAAATTTCATCCTTTCACCCTGATCAATCTATTCATTAGCGCCGTGGCAATGGGGATGTTTGCCTATGATATGTATAGTGAGAGCAAATTAGCCTACACCCTTACTTTTGTTATACTTTGTCTCTTTTTCACTTCTTCTGCAATCTATGGAATCATACGAAACCAAAAGCTAGATCGCGCGAATTAAATCAATCCACTACCCTATTGCAAAGGGGAGGAAATCCCCTCCCTTAACTTATGAAAACAAGCCCTAACGAAATTGCCACTCCACTTACGATTAGAACAATAAAGCAGTATCCCATAATGTCTTTCGCTTTTAATCCCGCAATCGCAAGAGCAGGCAATGCCCAAAACGGTTGGATCATATTTGTCCAGGCGTCTCCCCATGCGACAGCCATTGCCGTTTTAGGAACGGAAACCTCAAGCGCTTTTGCTGCATCTAGCATAATAGGTGCCTGAACCGCCCATTGCCCCCCACCAGAAGGGACAAAGAAATTCACAATTCCTGCACTTAAAAAAGCAAAGAATGGAAAGGTAAATTCGTTTGAGATGGAAACAAACCCTTCTGAAAGCTGAGCAGCAAGACCAGAAGCCACCATCATCCCCATTATCCCTGCATAAAAAGGAAATTGAATAATAATCCCGCTAGCTCCTTTAACTGCATTACCTACAGATTCAAGAAACAGACGCGGTGTACCATGAAAAAGAATGCCCAGGAAGAGAAAGCCAAAATTCACGATATTTAAATTCAGTTCAAATCCGGCGTTTACGAAATAATAAACAAGATAAGCAAGCCCAACAAATGAAATGATCATCGAGATGACGCGACTATTCTCGAGACGCTCAGCAGGTGTTAAATCTCCCTCCACAGTTGTAGCATGAAGGTTCCCTTCTTCTAGCAAAGTGCGATCAATTTGGACACGCTCTTCTTCCGCTGGAGACATAAAGTAATTAATAAGGGGTAACAGAATAAATAATGACGCGACAATAACGAGATTAAATAGGGAAAAGATTGTTTCCTTCGTTGATATGGTTCCAATGAGATCGGCTGTAAAATGATCAGGTGTTGCAATAGTCAATGGTATCGATCCAGCTAACCCACCATGCCACACAAGAAATCCACTATAGGCACTTGCGATCAGCAATCGGTAATCTATTTTTTCTACTTTTTTAGCAAGCTCTTTCGCATATAATGCTCCGATCACGAGACCAAATCCCCAATTGATCCAGCTTGCTACTAACGATACGAGTGTGACATACACAATGGCTTGTCCAGGCGTTTTCGCTCTCGCCGCAAGAAAACGGAGGCCTTTCTTGAAAAGAGGACTACTCGCAAGAACATATCCTGTTACAAGAACGAGTACCATTTGCATAGAAAAAGCTAGTAAACTCCAAAACCCTTCTCCAAAGTATTGCACCATCTGAACCGGTGAACTTCCAGTAAAAACAAGTCCAAATGCAAATACCACGAAAGTGAGGATGATCACAAATAAAAACGGATCGGGTAAATAGCGTTGCATGATGCGATTCGAAAATGAAATAGATGCTTTTAGCATATCTTCAACTCCTCTATGTATTGTGCCCCCTTCACATCATTCGTTAATAACAATCCCGTCTCCTTCCACACTTAAGAAAACGCTTACAAATCGAATTAAAAGCCGCACAGCGGCGACTTTATTCTCCTACTTTATTTAAGAATGCCTCAACCATATCGACATATGGCTGAGTATAATATCGGTTGTAATGAACAGCTGCAAGACGGACGGGATCCCCAAAGAAGAACCTTTCAAATTGTGTTTGACGAGAACCAAAGGCGCTCATACCAAGGTCCCAGGCCATTCGAAACAACCTGACTCGCTCTATCGCTTCAATATTCGCTCCTTGCAAATATTGTGCTAAATCTTCTTGGATATCGGAATTGAAATCTTTTTCAGTTGGTATGGAAATTAATCCACTTGCGCCGAGCAACTGAATAATTTCAATTAACCTCGGGTAAACAGTTGGAAAGTATTGACTGGCAGCTTTCAACGGCTGACTATCAGGTACAAGCGTTCCATAGTGATTGAGCTGACTATTGACCTCCGATGCCAGTAACAGAGCTTTCATAATCTCAAGAGTTGTGATAATTTCACTCATTTTTTGCTTCACATGCTCATACTCTTGAATTTGAATGGCATCTCCCATTGATTCGCAAAGCCCAAGAATATACTCTAACTTCACAACCTGCCTGCACACTGATTGAAATTGCAGAAACGTGTACATACCAGTCGCATCTTCCATTGCAGCAACGGTCTGGATATTCTTATATATAAAAACACATTCCCATGGTACAAGCACTTGATCAAACACAACAATAGAGTCATTTTCCTCAAATTGTGAGCCTAATGGATGGTCGAACTTCGAATCGCTATAGCAAAATGATTCCCTACATAGAAATTTGAGCCCTTTTGTATTTGATGGAATCATAAAACCAAAGATATACGAATCATCTAACGTATGCCCACCTGCGGGCAAGACAAGCAGTTCATCCGTCAATCCCCCCTGTGTCGCTAACAATCTTGCACCATGAATGACAATGCCTTCCTTCTTTTCTTCTACAACTTTAGCAGCTGTGATCGTAGAGTCATCAAAATATTGACCAATGGACCGATTTACCTGGGGATTAATAAATGTATGCGTTATGGATAGATCTTCTGTTCTTGCTTTTTCATATAATCTTTTGATGTTGTCACCAAAGACTTCCCGGTCCTCAGCAAAATGTTTAGCCGCAACACCAAGTGTCATAAGTAATGTATTCATATAGTCAGGCGAGCGCCCCATTAACCCCGCATTCAACCTTGCCCACTCCTGTGTTGCTTTTCGACGATTGGATAAATCTTTTATTCGCTTTGGTTGATGATAGGAAAACCCATATTCTTTCTTTAAATGAGGTAACGCATAACGAAAAAGCTCTTCATTTTCCTCCTTACACTGATACTCGTATAGAGCAGCTTTGCTTTTCACTATTCCTTTAAATGGTGCTAACTCCGATATTTTGCCTGTGCATTTCTCTCCTGCAATCCATACTTCATTATTGAGCGCATCAATACGCTCAACATATTGCTTCCCATTAATCATGGAGTCTCACCTCTTAGTAATAAACTTCTTATTACTCTATGCGCTAGGCATCCTAGAAGTTAGTGCTTCCACCTGAATCTCGAAAGAATGTAATAAGAATGTGGTATTTATCCCATACTTATTGTTAGGGGTTTTCAACTCTATCTTTTTGTGGAACAATAGACACAGCCTTTTGAAAGGAGCATGTGAATTGCGTAAATTAACTTACTTACTCATAACAGGTTTACTAATTGTTGTATTAGCTGCCTGTGGAGGAAATGAAGAAAGCAGTAATGACAAGAAAGAAGAAGATACAAATACAGAAGAACAAGCACAATCCGGAGAGCAGGAACAACCGGAAGTTGATAAAGTTGATGCAGATAAGGTAGTAGCAACCGTTAATGGTGAAGAAATTAAAGGGGAAGATTTCAATGCCCTTTATAGCCAGAGCCAAATGCAGTACGTACAAATGGGCCAGGAAGTGCCTAAAGATCAGCTAGACCAAATGAAAAAACAAGTCGCTGAAAGCATGGTTGGACAGGAATTAATTCTCCAAGCCGCTCAGAAAGAAGGCATTGAAGCTTCCGACGATAAGATCAAAGAAGAGCTTGCCGGTATTAAAGAGGGCTATGAAGATGAGAAGAAGTTCGAAGCAGCACTTGAACAAAGCGACATGACAATGGAAGATCTTGAAAAAGAAATTGCGAAGAACATCCAATATACAACTTACATCGACCAGGAAATCGAAGTGGATGAAGTGACTGAAGAAGAAATGAAAGAATACTATGATCAAGCAAAAGAACAGGGTACTTCAGAAGAAATGCCAGCTTATGAAGATGTGAAACCTCAGATCAAAAAAGGTCTAGAAGATGAACAAAAATCGAAGAAAACTCAAGAATTAGTTGAGAAATTAAAGAAAGATGCTGACGTTAAAATCAACATTTAACTTTTATGAAAAGCCACTAGCGAAGTTACTCGCTAGTGGCTTTTTGAGTTGTGTAAAGATGTGCTTCAAGCTGATTTCGTATGTCATCTGGTATTGGCATGCTTTTTTGTTGATCAAAATGATAGTTCACATACGTGGCCGATCCTGTTACACAAACTTTTTCTTTCTGATGAATTTCCTCATAAACCTCAAAACTCGTTCGCCCAATTCTCTTGATCCAAGTGTATACGGTTATCGGCGTTCCGTAATAGAGTTGGGAGAGGTATCTCGCATTCATTTTTAAAAGGACGCAGTGCCAATCATGAAAGGTTAAATCTGGATTAAACAGTCGAAAAATCGGATCTCGACCAGATTCAAACCACACTGGAATGACTGTATTATTAATATGTCCTGCTCCATCTGTTTCTGAGACCCTTGGATCAATTAATTTCTGATACATAGAGCACCTCCTATTGTTTTACTAATTCGCTCTGAAAAGCCACTCTTCCTTTCTTTAAAATAGCGTGAGTTTCCTTTCATATGCCCTACGAAAAACCCTCGCTGAATTGTGACATTTCGTGACGAACGAATGTTCTTTAGTATTTCTAGTCATAACGTTATACTAGATGTAGATAGACAAGCGACCTCATTTAAAGGAGAGTGAAGGCTATGAAGCACCATCCGATTCCTTATTTCACATTTGAAGGCACAGCGCGAGAGGCTTTGGCATACTACGAAGAAGTCTTTGAAGGCGAGATAACCGATCTCCAAACGTTCGGAGAAGCAGACTTTGAAACACCACCAGAAATGGACAATTACATCATGCACGCACGATTCAAAAAAGATGAGCTCTTTTTCATGGTATCGGATACTTTTTTGAACCAAAACGTAACTGTAGGTAATAACATCTCTCTTGCCCTCGAACTGGATAGCGCTGAAGAAATTGAGTCGCTCTATGTGCATTTGAAAGAAAAAGGCACCGTTTATATGGAGCTTCAGGATACCTTCTGGGGAGCGACAATTGCGAAGGTTAAGGATGCCTATGGAGTGATTTGGGATCTTAACTTTGAGAAATCCGGGTCGTCTAAATAGTAATGGGGGTCCTCCACGCGTGTGGGGGGCTTTTTTTGTGGTTGCTTGGTGGAGGAAATCCAGTTAATTCCGCGATTTTCTGGATAATTCCGCGAAATTCGATTTTATTCCGCGAAAACACGTATTATTTCCGCGGAAATTCAATTAATTCCGCGAAACATCAAAAAACCGAAAATCTAACTTATAGCGTCTTCCTTTTGTGGATCCAGTTGACTCCATTTTTAAAGATTTTAATAAACGAGTAGCAGCATCTCCGGAATCCATCTTCAAAAACCGTCTCGCCTCCTGATTCGTAATCTCTCTAGACACAAGCAACGCATAATCTTGAAGCGCTCTTAAGTGGGCATCACGCGAATAGGCACCACACCTCTCGCAATACCACCTACCATGCAGCCTCCTCATAGCCAGGCGAGCACACTCTGGACAAGCTACACCAACTAGCAAGTCATTCCGAGAAATTGAAAATCGCTTCAGTACATCTCGGTCAAGCGGCTCATGTAGCTTAACAAGAGTACGCCCCAGCTTTCTTACTTCCTTCATCGTTAACCATAATTCCCCATATCGTTGATCCAGTGACTTCACTTTTGTAGGCAGGTACTCACTTCGAATAACTTTTGAAGAAATGAATTGAACCGCCTCGGTCGCTTTTATAACTGCTCTTCGGTTAGCGATGACAATAAGCGTTTCAATAGGTACTTCAGGTATTTTCATTTTTTGAAGTAAAGCGCGAAGTTGGGAACGCTGACGTTCCACCTGAGTGAGGGGATTTGGGAAGGCTTCTTCTTTCGTGTCAGAAATGCGTATTAATTGATTGAATGTAGGATCAAAATTGAGAATGCCTGAAATGTTTTTCACTTCAAGAATCAGAAGATAGTGCTGGCTGATTACAAGCGTATCTATTTGAAAATGATGAACACCGTCAGAAATACGCAAGTCATGATAGATTGAAAACAGCTTATCGTCTAAAAAACTTAGAGGGAAATCCATGGATTTCTCACCTGATATTCCTGCTTGGTACATGGAAAGTTGCTCCTTCACTTCTTCAAAGCGTAGATGATGAGAAGGGAGGCGATCCAATAAGGTACTTAATTTGTGGAGATGTAGCGGGGGATCGTGTTCTTTCATTATCAAATGGGTACTCACTCCTCTAGCTTTTATTTTACCTATACAAATTCATTCTCCGCCGCTCAATCATTTCCTTTGCTGAATAAAATGAAAAAGCCAGCTTCTTCATACAGAAGAAAGCTGGCTTTTGGACGAAAATTTATTCAATATCCAAATCCGTTACGGCGCCTTTTGCGGATGAGGAAACAAGTCTTGCGTACTTACCTAAAATTCCTGTTTTGTATCTAAGCTCAGGTCGTACCCATTCTGCACGGCGACGCTGTAGTTCTTCATCTGTCACGTCAAAATTAATTTGTTGCTTATCACTATCGATGGTGATGGTGTCGCCTTCTTTTAAGAGGCCAATCGGTCCACCAACAAATGCCTCCGGAGATACGTGGCCGATAACGAAACCGTGCGATCCACCTGAGAAGCGACCGTCTGTCATAAGCGCTACCTTCCCATTCAATCCTTTCCCAACAATCATGGAAGTAATGGATAGCATTTCCGGCATTCCTGGTCCGCCTTTAGGACCTACATTACGAATAACGAGAACGTCACCTTCTTTAATATCATCCGCTTCGATTGCTGCAGTTGCTTCTGCTTCGTTATTATAAACGCGAGCTGGTCCTGCAAAGTGGCTAATCTTTTGACCGGACATTTTTGCAACAGAACCTTCAGGAGCTAGATTACCTCGAAGTACAACAAGTGGTCCGCTTGCTTTAATCGGATCATTAAGAGAACGGATAATTTCTTGTCCTTCTTTTAGCGATGGGGCTTCGGCCAAGTTTTCTGCGACCGTTTTTCCAGTCACTGTGAGGCAATCTCCGTGAAGCAAGCCATGCTCATGAAGAAGCTTCATGACAGCAGGTACGCCACCAATTTCATATAGATCTTGCATCACATATTTACCGCTCGGCTTCATGTCTGCGATGTATGGAACACGTTCGCGAACGCGTTCGAAATCATCCAATGATAAGTCGACACCAGCTGAGTGAGCCATTGCCGTTAGATGCAAGAAGGCATTAGTTGAACCACCAAGGGCCATTACGACTGTGATCGCATTCTCAAATGCTTCTTTTGTCATAATGTCACGAGGGTAGATGTCTTTTTCAAGAAGAGAAACCACTAGTTCTCCAGCCTGACGACATTCAGATTCTTTATAATCATTCACTGCAGGTGTTGAGGATGATCCTGGGATACTCATCCCTAGAGCTTCAACCGCAGAGGCCATTGTGTTTGCGGTATACATTCCACCACACGCTCCTGCTCCAGGACATGCAGAGCATTCAACTTTGTGTAGCTCTTCTTCGTTAATTGTTCCAGCTTGATATTGTCCAACCGCTTCAAATGATGAAACAATGTCGATATCATTTCCATTCAGTTTACCTGGCTGAATCGTACCACCGTACACGTATACGGACGGAATGTTCATACGACCAATTGCGATTAAGCAACCTGGCGTTGTTTTGTCACAGCCGCCAATCGCTACAATGCCATCAAGACGTTCTGCATTTGTGACCGTTTCAATCGAGTCAGCGATAATCTCACGACTTGGGAGAGAATAAAACATTCCTTCATGACCCATCGCAATACCATCAGAAACGGTAATCGTATTAAAAATCATTGGCGCGCCGCCGTTATCCTTAGCGCCCGCTTTCGCCTCACGCGCAAGAGAATCAATATGTACGTTACACGGCGTAACTTCACTCCACGTACTCGCTACACCAATCATTGGTTTTTTGAAATCTTCATCGGTAAAACCGACTGCTCGAAGCATGGAGCGGTTAGGTACTCGATTTACACCTTCACTGATTACTTTACTTCTGATTCGAAGATCTTTTTTGCCTTCCATTCCAATCACCCTTCCACATCACCTATAAAATTAGATAATTGATTCAATTCCAAATTTATATTCTTTGATGATACTAGTTTTCATGCTTTAACGCAAACAAATATCAGAAATTTCTTATAAACATTTGATAGCCAAGTAAATATTCCATTCATTACCTGTCATTCTCACTTGTTGGTTTGGTTAGAATAGCTTACGATTGGGCCACTTATTATGTTACCTTATAGTCACATTTCGGAGTGATGAGATGAACAAAGAAGAAGAACTATCGATCACATTCAGAGCATTAACGCACCCCATTCGAAGAGAGATATTGGACTTGCTAAATAACGGTCCAAAACAACGGGTGAAATAAGTGAGGCTTTCGCTAATATACGTTGCTATGCAGTTATGAAGCATCTCACAATACTTGAAGAAGCCAACCTTGTGCTTGTTCGCCGTAAAGGAAGACAGCGGCTGAATTTTTTAAACGCTGTCTCGCTACAAAAAATGGCTGATCGGTGGATGAGTCATGTTCAATCAAACGTTGCTTCCTCTTTATTAACATTACAATCAACTATTGAAAGGGGCGTTACTCAAATGGAGAACGAATTTAAGCTAGATACGTTTCAAATTGAACAGGAAGTGCGCATTGAAGCTCCGATCGAAAAAGTCTTTGCTTCATTGACAGAAGACATTAACTCCTGGTGGGCTTATCGCTTATGTGGAGAAGACTCAACACTTTCATTTGAAAATGAAATAGGTGGTCGATTTATAGAAAAGGGAAAAAACAGTCAGGCTCTTTGGGGTACCATCACTTATCTACATGCACCATATGAAATTCGCTTAAATGGCCTTCTTGGCATGACAGGGGCAGTTACGAGTGGCTACGCATATACACTAAAAGAAGATCGTGGGGCAACGCTCCTCTCCCTTTCTCATCAAGCATCAGGTCTACTTGATCCTAACTGGCATTCCGCTTATGAGGAAGGGTGGAAAGAGCTGCTTGGGACATTCCTTAAAAATTATGTAGAACAAGGGAAAAGATACAATGCAAACTAAAAAAATCGAAGTGAAAACAAGTATTTTGATTGAGCGGCCACCTGAAGTTGTTTTTAACTACATCACAAATTTCGAGAACAATCCAGATTGGCAAAGCGGTATGGTTTCGGCTAAGTTTATCAATGGGGTGTTGAGAGAAGGGGCGACATACGATCAAGTAGCTAAATTTCTCGGAAAAGAAATCAAAACCACTTTTATTGTTCGCCAATACAATCCGTACCACAAAATTCAAATCGAAAGCGTTGATAGTACGTTTCCGATTAAAGTCACAAGAGAAGTACAAGTTGCAGGTGAAGGTTGTGTCGTTAAGGCTGTCGTTGAAGGAAATCCAGGAAGACTCTTTTCACTTGCTCGTCCTGTTCTGAGTAAATTGGTGCAGCGCTCCATTGAGAAAGACTATGCTCATTTAAAACAACTATTGGAAGCGTAAACGAGAAGCCGCCCTCGCTTGAGGACGGCTTTTTTTAATGGTAACGCCTCAGAGAGTTTAAAGGGTACCAGGCTCAAATGTTTTACAATCCGTTTCTTCACTATTGCTTGCTTGATTTCCTTTATGACTGACAACGTAGATTTCGTCTGCTCCACACTGCTTACCATTTCGGTTGTGGACACAATTTGATACCTCGCATAATACATCCATAGCCATTCCCTTCACCTCCTTCTTTCTAGCATAAACAAAATAAGCTGAAGGCATACCGGTCGGATTATATTAGGTCCTTTACCATTCGTTAGCATTAAAACTTTCTTCGAATTCCGTAATTTATATTTACCGCTCATGGTATGATATTAGAAACTAAAGAAGATCGAGGTCAAAATGATGTGGCAGAACAAAAATGTCTGGATTTTATTAACCGGTGAATTTGTAGCTGGACTCGGCTTATGGCTCGGTATTATTGGTAACTTAGAATTTATGCAAGAGAAAGTGCCTTCTGATTTTATGAAAGCTGTCATACTTGCGATCGGACTTCTTGCTGGTGTAGCGATTGGCCCCTATGCAGGACGAGTGACCGATCAAGTGAAAAAGAAGACGGTGATGATCGTAGCTGGACTTGCACGAGCCATTAGCGTGATCTTTATGTTAGTGGCTCTTCAAACGGGGTCCGTTCTCTGGATGGTTGTTTTTCTCATTCTTATTCAGACCGCTGCGGCTTTTTACTTTCCTGCTCTCCAAGCCGCCATTCCACTTGTCGTGAAAGAAAAAGAGCTCCTGCAAATGAACGGGATTCATATGAATGTCGCTACACTTTCAAGAGTACTGGGTACAGCTATTGCCGGAATCTTTCTTGTGATTATGTCTTTATCGACTATGTATATTCTTTCTTTAGGAGCCTACCTTATACTTGTGATTTTTACGCTTTTTCTTGCGATCGATGAACCGACCGTCTCTGTTTCGCATCGATCAAAAGCAGAAAGTGGCTTCAAGCATTTGTTCCCTATTATCAAACAGCTGCCAATTGTGACAATGACACTAATTATGACGATGGTTCCTCTTTTGTTTATTGGTGGTTTTAATTTGCTTGTTATTAGTATTAGTGAACTTCAAAATCCTCTCATCAAAAGTTGGATTTACACCGCTGAAGGTCTTTCCTTCATGATCGGTGCTTTCGCAGTCAAAAGGCTTTCTAGGAAACAATCACCATACACAATTTTATTTCTTTTTTCATTTATTATTGGCCTCTCTCAACTGCTGCTCTTTTTCGCAAACAGCCCGATGCTTTCCGTTGTAGCATTTGCGGTATTCGGTTTCTCAGTCGGCTGCTTCTTTCCAACAGCTGCTACCATTTTCCAAACGAGGGTACCTAAAGAATATCACGGTCGTTTCTTCTCATTCCGCAACATGCTTGATCGCATCATTTTTCAAGTTGTGCTCTTATTAACGGGATTGATGCTTGATTTGATCGGACTTCAAATGATGTCTGTCATCTTTGGAATAATGTCGATGGCAATCACAGCTATTTTCTTCTTTAAATATCGCCAGAACGTCTATATTAAGCCTTTGAATGTTGATGTGAGTTAGTTTCCAATCAAATCCCCCCGTTTGATTAACCGATTTTCCTATTTTGTATAGAATACAATAGGGCGACTTTTGAAGAAGGCGATCACATCATGAACAATGAAATAAAAGGTGTATTTGGATCATGGGTACAGGCAATTGGAACGATCTTAGCCGCTATTGGAAGTACACCTATAAAAGAAATCCCCTCCTCAATACTTGATAGTTTAAATCTTATTGGAAATGTGATGCAGGGAACAGGAAACGCTCTAATCGCTGATACGATTACTCCCCCTTCATTAGACAAGATTGGCAATCAGCTTCAGGCAATTGGGAATTCGACGGTTGTGACAGGGATTCTGATTGATTTTGATGATCGAGTGAAGCAAATACTGAATATTGACGGAAACTGGCTCCAAGCTCTTGGTGGAGGGGTATCTCTTGCAGATGCATTAGACGGAGAAGTCTCTGCTTCAGCGTTGTATAGCATTTATGGGAACTTCCTTCAGGCGGTCGGTAATTCACTACAAGCAATTTCAGGAATTAAAGAACTCAATAATGAAGAAGCAACAAATATTAATGTCGTAGGAAGCTGGATTCAGGCGGTTGGCTCTGTCATTTCAGCTATTGGCCAAACGAAATATCCTTCCTCTTAAAGAACCCCCTGATCGATCAATCAGGGGGTTTCGTGTGTCATTATTTTAATAAACGGAGAAATTCTTTCATGAAGCCTGGTAAATCTGGCCAGGCCTGCCCCGAGACGAGGTTATCGCGCGTATGAACCTTTTCATCAATGTATGTAGCGCCACATGCGGTTACATCTGGTTTACATGCTGGATACGCGGTATATTCGCGATCTTTCATAATATCAGGAACCACATTAAGAACCTGTGCCGCATGACAAATTGCACCTACTGGTTTATTTTCTTCAAAGAAATGTCTTACGATGCCAGGTACGCTCTCATCCATTCGAATGTATTCTGGTGCTCGTCCGCCTGGAATAATTAAACCATCGTACTCTGCCGGATTAATTTCTGCAAACGCTGCGTGTGATTCAATTCCATAGGCTTGCTTCTCAACAAACGTTTCCATTTCATCTGTAAAGTCGTGGCATACCGTTTGTAGTTTTTTAGCGGTAGGGGATGCGATCGTCACGTCAAAACCTTCCTCTAGACAGCGATAGTAAGGGTAGAAAATCTCAAGCGCTTCAACAGCATCACCGGAAATGATTAATACTTTTTTACTCAAAACGAGCACCTCCATAAGATATTTGATTGCCTTCTTCATTACCCCTCTTTTTTACATATGTAACAGCTCTCGTAAAAAATAGGTCTAGAATCCCCGTCTATGGTTGAATTCGCATATGATTTGCGACTACAATAAACCATAATGCATTTCTCATTCTGATGGGAATAGAGACAGGAGCTTTCATATGGACATTAAGCAGTTAGCCTATTTCGTTGAAGTTGCGAAGCAAAAAAGCTTTACGAAAGCCTCACACTCGCTCTACATCTCACAGCCAACTTTAAGTAAAATGGTGAAAAGTTTAGAAGCCGAGTTAGATGTTGAACTACTCGATCGCTCGGCACGATCGAGCGAACTAACCGATGCAGGAAAAATCGTGTATCTTCAAGGTGAAAAAATACTGAATATGGTAGACGATCTTTCTTCTCACTTATATGACATGATGAACTTAAAGAAAGGGCACATTAAAGTTGGTCTCCCGCCACTCATCGGCGCCCTCTACTTCCCAGGTATTTTGAAAGGATTTCAAGAACTCTACCCCGACATTACGATTGAACTAATGGAGCACGGAGCTAACATTGCTCAACAAAAAATCCTTGATGGAGAACTAGATTTTGCAGTCGGCCTCTTACCTGTCAATGATACAAGATTTGAAACACTTCCGTTTACAAAGGAAGAATTAATGCTTTTTGTGCACAGTTCGCATCCAATCGCCGAAAAAAGTGAGGTCTCAATCAGTGATTTACGAAATGAGCAGATCATTCTATTTAGTGAAGACTTCATGCTCCATGATCAGATGATTGAACAGTGTCGCCAAGCAGGTTTTGAGCCTCAAATATCGTATGTTAGTTCTCAATGGGATTTCATAAGCGATATGGTTAGTCACAATTTAGGAATTACGTTCTTTCCTAAATCTATTCTAAGAAAAATCAATCAAGATAATGTGGTCTCTGTCCCGATTGTAAATCCTTCAATCCCATGGGACCTGGGGATTATCCTCCGAAAAGAAAAATATATCTCTTACGCATCCCGTGCTTTTATAAACTACATTAAGTCTTCTATCTAGTTGTATACCTCATTCGAATAGAGTCTAATCAATATAGGTATTTCACACAAAAGCTTCCGCGCGGTATAGTAGGACACCTGATCCTACTAAAGGATATATTATAGGAGGCTTTTACAATGGAAAAAGATCTCCTGCAGCAAGTTCTAGATAAATTAATGGAATACACATTATCGTCAAATGAGGACATATCAACTCATTTGAAAATTTCAGATAATCTGGAGGAAATTGCTCCTGATGTTGGTAAATATATTATCGAATTTGCTTACAGAGACATCTACTCTCGTGATGGGTTAACGAATCAGCAAAGAGCGCTCATTACCCTTTCATCACTTGTGACTCAAGGAACAGAACCTCAGCTTGAACTCCACATCAATACCACACTCACCTCCTGGCTGACGGCATCAGAGGTTGTGGAAGCTATCATACAACTCATTCCCTATACAGGCTTTCCACGAGTTCTTAATGCGCTTACGCTTGCCAAAAAAGTGTTTACTCAACGCAACCTGGAAGTTTCATACAACGAAGAAACTAAATTAGTATCTGAATAGAATTCCAATCAAGTCGTCCAAAAGGGCGGCTTGTTTTTTAGATCGTATTAAAAAAAGCGGATAGACATAATGCCAACTGTAAATAAAATCCATTATTCAATTTCCATATTGTTAAAAAACGTGCTATTATATATATCTAATTGATACATATCTTTTAGATATAGGGTGAGAAATATGGAAAAACAGTCAAATACGAAATTTGCTATTTTAGGCTTACTAACTACCGGTTGTCGCACTGGCTATTCAATGAAGCAAATGATGGATGGTAGCTTGAATCATTTTTGGAAAATCAGCTACGGTCAAATTTATCCGACGCTGAAAAATCTTCTGGATGAAGAACTTATTACGGTCCAAAAACAAAGCGAATCCGGTAAGCCAGACAAAAAGGAATATGAATTAACACAATTTGGCTGGGATGCGCTCAAAAAGTGGATGGAAACGCCTGTTGAGGAAGTAGCTTTAGAGAAAAATGAGTTATTGCTTAAGCTATTTTTTAGTCAGCATCAAAGTGATGAAGCAGTCGAAAAGCAATTGGAAAGCTACCTCGCCAAACTACTCGATCGCTTCAAGACTTATGAAGCCATCGAGGAGATGATTGTACAAACGTATGGTGATCAAGGGGATGCTAAGTTCTGGCTTATGACTCTTGACTATAGGAAACGAACGACAAAAGCTGCTATTGAATGGGCAAAGGATGCGAAAATAAAGCTCTAGAGGAGGAAATTCAGATGGCAAATCAGGTCTTTAGCGGGCGCTACACGGTGGATAAAGGACAGGACGTTGTAGTATTTCTCATTGGCATGCGAATCAATCAGTGGTGGGCTGTGCATAAATGGCTTCCAGTCTTTCTTGCGATGCCTGGCATGATTCGTGAACTTAGCACCAATAAACAGTTAGGGTGCCTTTCTATGGAAAACTTCTTTAGTTTTCGTACAACGCTACTTCTTCAATACTGGCGCTCATCTGATGACCTACGCCATTATGCGCATGGTCAAGCTCATTTAAAAGCATGGAAAAACTTCAATCAAAAGATCGGAAATAACCGTGCTGTCGGTATTTATCATGAAACATACGTCCTTCCGAGCTCTCACTATGAAACCCTTTATGGAAATATGCCTTCTTTTGGATTAGGTAAAGCACTCGGCCATGTTGCGGTCACCCCTCAAGCTGATTCTTTTACTAAACGTTTCCAGGGGAAACAAATTAGTCACTAAAAAAAGCGGAGAACGTGAAAGTTCACATTCTCCGCTTTTTTAGTGAAGTGATTTTTTGCAAATAAAAAACCACCAAATATGTATTTGGTGGAGACGGTGGGAGTCGAACCCACGTCCAGAGATATCGGCACTTAAGCTTCTACGAGTGTAGTCGTTATATTAGTGTTTCACTACAATTCTGCCCAACGACAGGCGTCCTTGTAGCTAGTCTGGTTAATCTCTTCCAACTTTCCTCAGACGGTGGATTGTTGGCGTATCCCACTTAAGTTGAGTCCCTTACCCTACCACATGGGCGATGGAGGGAGGAACCGCAAAACAGCTTACGCTGCTAGTGCGAAGTTGTTGTTTTCTTTGCCAGTTATAGGCATGGCGTTTTTAACGTAGCTCGCCAACTCGACTCGCGACTTAAGCTCGACCTATCCCTGTCGAATCCGTAACGTCCCCATATAAGAAATGAGAACCGAAAACGGGAAAGCACTTAAGCTTCATATGTTGTTTCGGTAATAGTTAGTATAACACAGATCAGCTTCCAATCAAATGGAAACTATATCCGCTGACGCTCTTTCAACGCTTTATCCACTTCACGCTTCATCGTTTTATCTTTCAGATCTTGGCGCTTATCGTACTTTTTCTTACCTTTGGCAAGACCTAGAAGTACTTTCGCATAACCATTCTTAATATATACTTTAAGTGGAATAATTGTATAGCCCTGTTCTTTCGTTAAGCCAAGGAGCTTATCAATCTCTTTCCTTTTCATCAATAGCTTACGAGTACGGGTTGGATCGTGATTAAAACGATTTCCCTGCTCATATTCATTGACGTGCATATTGATAAGAAAAATTTCGCCTTTACGAATAATGGCGTGAGAGTCTTTCAGGTTTACGCGTCTTGCCCTGATGGATTTAATTTCAGTTCCTTGTAGAACTAGACCTGCTTCATATGTTTCAATAACAGAATAATCGTGTCTTGCTTTCTTATTTTGTGCAATGAGTCCACCATCACCTTTTGGCATGACCGTCCCCCCTCTCAAACGTCGAATTCCAGTATATCAATTTGGTCAGAATAAGTCAAGATGACTTACTCCGACCGACATGATTGAAATATCCCTAGTTAAGCATTATTATTTCGACGTTTTTTCTTTTTGTTTTTTGCTTTCTTTTTCGTTCCCTGACCATCTTTAGGTGGAGAGAACTTTCTTTTTTTCTGTCCTGCATCAGTTGTTTTATTCGATGACTTCCCACGTTTTTTACGCTTTCCGCCTTCAATAACTTTAGGACTTTCTCTACGACGACGTTCTTTCGGTGGCTTCATGCCAACAATTTCGAAGTCGATCGCTCGTTCGTCAATGTTAACATTTAAGACGCGAATGGCGATTTCGTCACCGATGCGGTATACGTTACCGGTACGTTCGCCGATCATCGCATAAGCACCTTCGTCATAATGGTAATAGTCATCGGTTAAATAGCTAACGTGGACAAGCCCTTCGATCGTATTTGGCAATTCAACAAATAAGCCAAAGTTTGTTACGCCGCTAATCACGCCTTCGAACTCTTCCCCAATTTTATCTTTCATAAACTCAGCTTTTTTCAGATCATCGGTTTCACGTTCAGCGTCAACTGCACGTCGTTCCATCGCTGAAGCGTGCTGAGCGATTTCACCAAGCGCTTCGCCCCACTTAGAAGTTGTCTGATTGTCGACTTTTTTCTCAAACAGGTACGTACGAATTAAACGATGCACAATTAAGTCAGGATAACGACGAATTGGCGATGTGAAATGCGTATAGAAATCTGTCGATAAACCGAAGTGGCCGAGACTTTCAGGGAAGTATTTCGCCTGTTGCATAGAGCGAAGCATAACCTTACTGATGACCGCTTCTTCTGGCTCACCTTTCACTTCTTCTAAAAGCTTTTGAAGCGCACGCGGGTGCACCGTGTTAGCATTACCTCGTACGACATAACCGAAGTTTGTAATAAACTCAAAGAATGTATTGAGTTTGTCTGAATCCGGATCTTCGTGAATACGGTACATAAACGGAACTTCCATGAAGTGGAAATGTTGTGCAACTGTTTCGTTCGCTACAAGCATAAATTCTTCAATTAAGCGTTCAGCTACCGAGCGTTCTCGTTGAACAATCTCCTGTGGTGCCCCTTCTTCATCTACAAGAACTTTCGCTTCCGCAAAATCAAAATCAATAGCCCCTCGTTCAAAGCGACCTTTTCTTAAGATTTCAGCTAGTTCTCCCATGCCATCGAAGAATGGAACTAGAGATTTATAGCGCTCAAGTACTTCATCGTCTTCACGTTTAAGAATTTTACGTACATCCGTATATGTCATTCGCTCATTTGTACGAATAACGCTTGGGAAAATTTCATGATTCACAACTTCACCCTGCGTTGTAATTTCCATTTCACACGAAATCGTTAAACGATCCACTTGAGGATTTAAACTACAAATACCGTTTGATAATCGGTGGGGAATCATCGGGATTACACGATCGACAAGATAGACACTTGTACCACGATCAAGCGCTTCTTGATCGATTGGAGAGTTCTCAGTGACATAATACGTGACGTCTGCAATATGAACACCTAATTTATAGTTCCCGTTTGGAAGTTTAACAACGTTAACCGCATCATCAAGGTCTTTTGCATCAGCACCATCAATCGTGACAATCGTTTCTTCACGCAAATCACGTCTACCTTCAATTTCCTTCTCATCAATTTGATCAGGCGTGTCATTGGCCTGTTTCATCGTTGCATCCGGAAATTCACCTGGTAATTCATGTTTATAAATAATGGAAAGAATATCTACTCCAGGATCATTCTTGTGTCCTAGTATTTCTGTAATTCGTCCTTCAGCACTCATACGTCCTTCAGGATACTTCGTAATTTCAACAACGACTTTGTGGCCGTCAACCGCACCACCAGTAGACCCTTTTGGAATAAAAATGTCATGTGGGATTCGTTTATCATCCGCAATCACAAAACCAAAATGCTTGCTGTCAGAGTATGTACCAACTGTGCGCTTAACACCACGCTCAATGATACGAATAACGGTCCCCTCTGGACGTGTCCCTGATGATTTTTGATGTAGTCGTGCGATGACACGGTCTCCATTCATCGCTCCCTCAAGGTCACTCTGGTTAATATAAACATCCTTCTCGCCAGTGTCGCTATCTGAAATCAGGAATGCAAAGCCTTTTGCATGAACCTGTAGCTTTCCTCTTACAAGATTCATTTTCTCAGGAATGCCATAGCGGTTACTTCTTGTTCTTACAATTAAACCTTCTTCTTCCATCCCGTTTAGGGTTTTCACAAACTCCTTAAACTCACTGGAATCTTTCACTCCAAAAACTTCTTCAAGTTCTTGTACAGTTAGTGGTTTATATGCTTCCTCTTTCATGAAGCTCAATATTCTCTGTTCATGTTCTTCTGCCATTGTCTTCCACCTTCTTTCTAGTAAAATATATCCGTAGATTATTCAGACCAATCAAGTCCATCAAGAAATGCGTGCACGTCCTTATGAAGTTCCTCTTTCTCTTTTCCAAGCGTAATGGCGTGTGTTGAATTCTCATACCATTTTAAACTCTTCTCATCTGATTCTACATGATCATGAATAACATTCGCACTTTCCGTATTAATCATCTCATCGTGTCTTGCCTGAGCGACAAATGTCGGAGCATAAATCATATCAATGTTATCACGCACATCATAGATCAGGTCTCGAAGTTCTCCGAGCGTGTTCATTGGGGTTTCTTTGAACGCTTCCATTTCTTCTTCAATTTGTTCAGGAGACTTCCGTTCAAATTTCTTATATTCTCTTGCGTAAGAAAGAACACCCTGATACATCGTTTCTTCATCCTTCATATCCATTGGGGCGCACATGGGTACGATTCCCTTTACAGGAACAGTATAACCGAGCTTTAAAGAAAATACGCCTCCAAGCGATAATCCCACAACAGCTATTTCCTCATGCCCCATGCTTTTAAGCAATTCATACCCCTCTTTGACGTTTTTCCACCAGTCTTGAGGACCTGTATGTACTAACTCTTCTGGGGGAACGCCATGTCCTTCATATTGTGGGGCATGACACGTATACCCCTGTTCCTGCAAATAACGTCCCATCATTCGGACATCTGCTGTATTACCAGTAAAGCCATGCAACATTAGTACCGCGCGATTACCTCCTTCAAATGTAAATAGCTTGGGTGCTACTACTTTCATGATGTGATCCTCCTCTAAATAATCCAGTCCTACTCATTAGTTTGACCTTCAAAAAACGATTTATCCTGTCTATTGAAGTCCTTATATGCATTTTAATGGTTTCCGTCCTCAGTAAAAAGGAATGTGTTCTTCTAGCTTATTTCCCTGTTTCATTCGACAAAAAACTTGCTTTTCTTTCTTCTTTAAAAAAGCACAAGCGCCTATTTCACACGCGACATGCTTAATACGAGCCTCAATGTAGCGCTTTTTGCCACAATGGAGCTTGGCGGCGCCAGATTTCGACTTCACTGAATTTGATACTTTCATTTCCTCCAATGAAAAAAGCAGCAAGTGGTTCAACACCTGCTGCTTCCTTTATCACATTACACGAGATACGCAACGAGAATTGAAAGAACAAAGAACAATACGGCAAGTACTACCGTTACTTTATTTAAAACCGCTTCAAAGCCGCGGGCCTTTTGCTTTCCGAATAATTGCTCAGCTCCACCTGTAATGGCTCCTGATAACCCGGCGCTTTTACCAGACTGAAGCAATACGACAGTAATAAGTAAGATTGAAACGATAACTAATGCAATTGTAGCTGCAAGATGCATGATTCCACCTCCCGGACTATAGCCTTTCCAATACTATCAATTTACCATAAATTTTTCAGTAAAAGCAATCTATTTCGGTAATACAGGACATTCTCATACCTTCTTAACAATGTGTTAACACTTCTTGAACGGTAACGACTGTTTTTGTAGACGTTGTTCCGATAAGAGTGGTGGCTGATTTGCGTGAAATCTCAACTTCACGCAAATCAGCCAGAAATCAACACTGTTCATTAACATAGGTTAAAAAAGAAAAGAACCCATCAAAAACCCCCGCGTTTTCACGCGGGGGTTTGTTCAACTTACTTCTTATCTAAGTTGTAGAAGCTTTTACGGCCACCGTAGATTGCAAGGTGTTCAAGCTCATCTTCGATACGAAGAAGCTGGTTGTATTTAGCTACGCGGTCCGTACGAGACGGTGCGCCTGTCTTAATTTGTCCAGCGTTAGTCGCAACAGCGATGTCAGCAATTGTTGTATCTTCTGTTTCACCAGAACGGTGAGAGATAACAGCTGTGTATCCAGCGCGCTTCGCCATTTCAACAGCATCAAACGTTTCAGTTAGTGTACCAATTTGGTTCACTTTGATTAGGATAGAGTTACCTACACTGCGCTCGATTCCTTCAGAAAGTTTGTTTGTATTTGTAACGAAAAGATCGTCACCAACAAGTTGAACTTTCTCACCAAGAGCTTGAGTAAGTTTCTCCCAGCCTTCCCAGTCGTTTTCGTCAAGACCATCTTCAATTGAGATGATCGGATATTTTTCACATAGCTGGCTGTAGAATTCGATCATTTCTTCAGATGTCTTCACTACGCCTTCACCAGCAAGGTTGTATTTACCGTCGCTGTAAATTTCAGAAGATGCTACGTCTAGAGCGAGCATTACTTCTTCACCAGGCTTGTAGCCAGCTTTTTCGATTGCTTCGATAATTGTTTGGATCGCTTCTTCGTTTGAACCAAGGTTAGGAGCGAATCCGCCTTCGTCACCTACAGAAGTGTTAAGGCCTTTTTCTTTCAAAACACCTTTAAGGCTGTGGAAAATTTCAGCGCCAGTGCGAAGTGCTTCTTTGAAAGAAGGTGCTCCAACAGGCATAACCATAAATTCTTGAATGTCTACGTTGTTATCAGCGTGCTCTCCACCATTAAGAATGTTCATCATTGGTGTTGGAAGAGTTTTTGCATTGAAACCACCAAGGTAAACGTAAAGTGGAAGTTCAAGCTCTTCAGCAGCTGCACGTGCAACAGCCATAGATACGCCAAGAATAGCGTTAGCACCTAGCTTGCCTTTATTATCAGTACCATCAAGGTCAATCATCATGTGGTCGATTCCAAGTTGGTCATAAACGCTCATTCCTACTAGCTCTGGAGCGATTGTTTCGTTAATGTTAGCTACTGCTTTTTCTACGCCTTTACCAAGGTAGCGATCTTTGTCACCGTCACGAAGTTCAACTGCTTCGTATTCACCAGTGGATGCGCCAGATGGTACCATTGCGCGTGCTTTAACGCCTGCGTCTGTAAATACTTCTACTTCAACTGTTGGATTGCCGCGGGAGTCAAGGACCTCGCGTGCATAAACGTCAGTAATGATTGGCATAACGTGTCATCTCCTTTAAATGTAAGTTATTTAATTAATGATTTCCCTGTCATTTCTTTCGGTTGCTTGCCGCCAAGCAAATCAAGAAGGGTTGGTGAAAGGTCCGCAAGAATTCCGTCTGTACGAAGCTCAGCACCGTCTTTAGTAACAATAACAGGTACAGGATTCGTTGTATGAGCAGTCATCGCATCGCCATCAAGAGTCGTGACTTCATCAGAGTTCCCGTGGTCAGCGGTAATGATCGCATTTCCGCCTTTTTCTAAAATTTTATCAACGATCTTACCAAGACATTCGTCAACAGCTTCAATCGCTTTGACTGTCGGTTCAAGCATTCCGGAATGCCCTACCATGTCAGGGTTAGCAAAGTTCAAGATAATCGCATCGTGCTTATCGGCATCGAGCTCTTTCAGTAACGCGTCCGTTACTTCGTAGGCACTCATCTCCGGCTTCAAGTCATAGGTTGCAACCTTCGGAGAGTCGATAAGAATGCGCTCTTCCCCAGGAAACTCTTCTTCGCGTCCACCGCTAAAGAAGAAAGTAACGTGTGGGTATTTCTCTGTCTCAGCAATACGCAGCTGCTTGTAGTCCTGCTGAGCTAGTACTTCACCAAGCGTGTTATCAAGGTTTGTTGGTTTGAAAGCAACGTCGCCTCCAACTGTTTCACTAAAACGAGTGAGTGAGACAAAGTGAAGATCTTTCGGACGTTCTTCCCCACGATCGAAACCGCGGAAATCATCATTCGTAAAGACTTGTGAAATCTGGATTGCTCGGTCAGGACGGAAGTTAAAGAAGATTACTGCATCCTCATCATCTACCGTCGCAATCGGTGAACCGTCTTCTTCTGTCATAACGGAAGGAAGAACGAATTCATCATAGATTTCATTCTTGTAATTATCATCAATTAACTCATTTGGATCTTTGTAAGAAGGGCCTTCACCGTATGCCAGGGCACGGTAAGACTTCTCTACGCGATCCCAACGCTTGTCGCGGTCCATGGAATAATAACGTCCTGAGAGAGTCGCAAGACGACCTACTCCGACTTCTTCCATTTTTTCCTCTAACTGCTGAATGTAGGTTTTCGCAGATTGTTGGCCAACATCACGACCATCAAGGAAACCGTGAACATAGACATCTTCTAAACCTTGCTTAGCAGCAAGTTCAAGAAGAGCGAAAAGATGTTTAATGTGACTATGAATACCACCGTCAGAAAGAAGTCCGAACAAGTGTAGGCTTGTCCCTTTTTTCTTCGCATGGTCAATAGCCTCTAGAAATGTTTCGTTCTCGAAGAAGTCGCCTTCTTCAATTGCAAGATTTACTCTAGTTAAGCTTTGATAAACAATGCGTCCTGCACCGATATTCAAGTGGCCAACTTCTGAGTTACCCATTTGTCCGTCTGGAAGTCCAACTGCTTTACCACTCGCTTGTAGGGTAGCGTGTGGATATTGGTTCCAGTAACGGTCAAAATTCGGTTTTTTCGCATGAGCTACGGCATTTCCTTTTTCTTCATCTCTAAGGCCGAAACCATCTAAGATGATTAAAGCTTCTGGCTTTTTAGGCATTCTGACCAGCCTCCAAAAGCTGAAGGAAAGATTTCGCATCAAGACTCGCGCCGCCGACTAAAGCTCCATCTATGTCGGATTTACCCATAAGCTCGTCAATGTTACCAGGTTTCACACTGCCGCCATATTGGATACGGACCGCATTAGCTGTTTCGTCAGACGTTTCGTCTTTAAGGACGCCGCGGATAAATGCACATACATCATTTGCTTGATCGCTTGTTGCTGTTTTGCCAGTTCCAATTGCCCAGATCGGCTCATATGCGATGACAGATTGAGCTACCTGTTCATTTGTAAGACCAGCGATTGCCTTTTGAACTTGTCCTTTAACGACATCTTCTGTTACGTTGCTTTCACGCTGTTCAAGCGTTTCACCAACACAGATGATCGGTGTTAGGTTATGTTTAAACGCTGAATGAGTTTTCTGGTTAACGATTTCGTCCGTTTCACCAAATAGCTCACGGCGTTCAGAGTGACCAAGAATAACATAGCCTACTCCAAGATCGTTAAGTGCGACAGGGCTGATTTCACCTGTAAACGCGCCATTTTCTTCAAAGTGCATGTTTTGAGCACCTACTTGAAGTGCTGTTCCTTCTAGCTCATCCGTTAAATAATCAAGGAAAAGAGCAGGAGCACAGACAACGGAATCTACGCGATCGCCATTAGGAATAAGTCCTTTCACTTCGTCAACAAAGCTTTTTGTTTCCGTAAGTGTTTTGTTCATCTTCCAGTTACCTGCGATGATTGGTTTGCGCATGTTCACTCACCATCCCTTTATAAATTTAAGTCATAAGTATTTTATTTGTCGTTAAGTGCGACAACGCCAGGAAGTTCTTTACCTTCCATAAACTCAAGTGAAGCACCGCCACCAGTAGAGATATGGCTCATTTGATCAGCATAGCCGAATTTCTCAACCGCTGCTGCAGAGTCACCGCCACCAATAACAGAATAGGTATCATTTGCATTAGCAAGTGCTTCTGCTACTGCTTTTGTTCCATTAGCGTAAACATCTAGTTCGAATACACCCATAGGGCCGTTCCAGATAACTAGCTTGGAATCAACAACAACTTTGCTGTACGTTTCTCTTGTTTTTGGTCCAATATCAAGCGCTTCCCAGTCAGAAGGAATGTCTTCGATGCTTACAATTTTCGTGTTTGCATCATTTGAGAAATCGTCGCCAATAACAACGTCTTCTGGCATATAGAAATTAACGCCTTTTTCTTTCGCTTTATCCATGAATGTTTTCGCAAGCTCAATTTTGTCTTCTTCAAGAAGAGAAAGACCGATTTCATGGCCAAGCGCTTTTACGAATGTATAAGCAAGTCCACCACCGATGATCAAGTTGTCCACTTTATCTAGTAGATGATCAATCACACCGATTTTGTCTTTTACTTTCGCTCCACCGATAATTGCAGTAAATGGACGAGAAGGCTCAGTTAGCGCGCTTCCGAGAACTTCAAGTTCTTTTTCCATAAGAAAACCAGCTACAGCAGGAATATGATGAGCGATGCCTTCTGTTGAAGCGTGAGCACGGTGTGCAGCTCCAAAAGCATCATTTACGTAAAGATCTGCCATTGCAGCAAATTTCTTCGCAAGTTCTTCATCATTCTTCTCTTCTCCAGCTTCAAAACGAACATTCTCAATAAGAAGAAGGTCGCCATCTTCAAGACCTGCAATCGCACGGTCTACTTCTTCACCATAGACTGCATCAGTTTTTGTTACTGTTTTGCCAATGAGGTCGCTTAAACGGTCTGCAACCGGATCAAGACGTAACTCATCAACAGCTTCACCTTTAGGACGACCAAGATGGCTCGCAAGGATGACTTTTGCTCCTTGATCAGCCAAATGCTGAATCGTTGGAAGTGCTGCTTTAATGCGCGTTTCATCTGTTACCTTTCCGTTATCCATAGGTACATTGAAATCAACGCGACAAAATACCTTTTTGCCTTTTAACTCGACATCACGAATTGACTTTTTGTTCATCACGCATGTCCTCCTCTGCATAAAGTTTTAAAAGGTCGTTTATACCACCTTTTAAATATAGCTATATCGTTAGTAATGACAATGGAAAAGGAGGAAGGCTCAAGACTTCCTCCTCCTCTATTAACAATTCTTATTATAGCCCTTTTGCAGCGATGTAGTCGACTAGATCTACTACACGGTTAGAATAGCCCCACTCGTTGTCGTACCAAGAGATAACTTTAACCATGTTTCCATCGATACCCATTGTAGAAAGACCATCTACGATTGAAGAGTTCGGGTTACCGTTGTAGTCTTTTGATACTAGTGGCTCGTCGCTATAACCAAGGTATCCTTTAAGGTCGCCTTCAGCAGCTTCTTTAAGAGCAGCGTTTACTTCGTCAACTGAAACGTCTTGATCAAGTTCAGCTACAAGGTCAACGATTGATACGTTAGGTGTAGGTACGCGCATAGCCATACCATTCAACTTACCATCAAGCTCTGGAAGTACAAGAGATACTGCTTTAGCAGCGCCTGTAGATGTTGGGATGATATTTTCAGCTGCCGCACGAGCACGACGGTAGTCTTTATGTGGAAGATCAAGAATTTGCTGATCGTTTGTATAAGAGTGAGTTGTAGTCATTAGACCACGCTTAATACCGAACTTGTCGTTCAATACTTTAGCAACTGGTGCAAGACAGTTTGTCGTACAAGATGCGTTTGAGATTACGTGGTGGCTAGCTGCATCGTACTTGTCTTCGTTAACACCTAGAACAACTGTAATATCTTCGTCTTTAGCTGGTGCGGAGATGACAACTTTCTTAGCGCCTGCTTCAAGGTGCTTCGCAGCATCGTCACGGTTTGTGAAACGTCCAGTGGATTCGATTACCACTTCAACACCAAGATCTCCCCATCCAAGTTGTGCTGGGTCGCGCTCAGAAAGAACAGTGATTTCAGTTCCGTTAACTACAAGGTTCTCGCCGTTAACTTCTACTTCAACATTAAGTTCTCCATGTACGGAATCGTATTTTAGAAGGTGTGCAAGCATGTTTGCATCTGTAAGATCGTTTACAGCTACAATATCAACACCAGGGTTGTTTAATGCTGCACGGAATACGTTACGTCCAATACGTCCAAAACCGTTAATACCTACTTTTGTTGCCATTGTGTAGTTCCTCCTTGAATTTCCTCGTTTCCCGAGGTGTGGTTTATTTAATAAAGGGAATCTCCCTCTAATAACGCTTTAGCGGCGCCTTCATCAGTCACAAGGATACTTTGAATCCCCGTCTTAAGATAGGCTTCGATGGCTTTTGCTTTCGAACGGCCGCCGGCTACTGCAATGACTAGTTCACTTCGCTCTAAATCTTCGAGCTGCAGTCCGATCGTTTTCACTTTATGAACGACTTCACCAGACTGATTGAAGTAATACCCGAACGCTTCAGCGACAGCATCCTCACGCTCAATCTTATTAATAACATCAAGCGTGGATTTACGCCTTTGCGCCATCGTTCTAGCTTCCCCAATCCCATGAACCACAATACCGGCAGACTTGATAATCTCAAGGATATCTTTCACGCCAGGCTCTTCAATAAGGGATTGGTATGCTTCTTCGCTCAATTGATCTGGAACATGAAGCAAACGGTAGTCAGTATGGGCTTTTCTTGCCATTTTCGCACAAATTGTGTTGGCCTGATTTTCAACCTGTTCTCCTAGGCCCCCTCGAGCCGGAACAAACAGCGTCCCTTCCATATCTGAGGAAGGAATCATCATATCAGCCACACCTGCGAGCGTGGTACCGCCTGTTACAGCAATCACTCTATCTTTTAGCTGAAACTTTTTCAAGCGTCCCACAGCGGCTCTGCCCATTTCTTTCTTTACCCAGGGGGTCACATCACTATCACCAGGGACAATAAATACTTCCGGAATGCCAAGTTTATCTTTCAAGCGTTTCTCGAGATTATCGAGCCCGGAAACTTCATCCATAACCGGTTCAAGCTCAAGAAGTAGCTGTTCGCCTTCCTCCGTCAGTTGCATACCTTGTACAGACATATGTAGGAGCCCCTGATCTTTAAAGAAAGTGACTTCGCTTCTGAGAACTCGTTCGGTTATACCCAGACTGTTCGCAAGACTTCTACGGCCAATTGGCTGCATTAGCCTCAACTGTCTTAATACCCGATAGCGCTTATTCATAACATCTAACATGTCCGGCAATAATTTTTGTTGAAGTGACAATAATGAGCGCATAATTCGTCTCCCCTGCTGTTCTTCTTTTCCTCGAGACGTATTATGTCCCGCTTAGACATTTTTAGTCCCACCTGGATCAAAAAGAACTTCTTACAATTTTCATTGTAGCAGTTGCCAAAAGTATGGGCAACTATGTTATACTGAAATTTTTAAAGTAAGCGTTTTCTTATCGATTTTTTTGAAATTCGACCATAATCCACTACTTCCTCATCGATTTCAACGACGGGGATCATCAGCATAAACTTTTCTAACAGTGCCTCATCCTTATAAATATCAACTATCTGAAGAGAGAACATTTCCTCTTCCTGAAGCTCAAGAAGTAGTTCATATGCTTCATCACAAAGTGGGCATGTCTCTTTCGAATATAAAATAACCGATTTTTCCACACGTTAAACCTCCCTTCATTACTTTACTAGTTTACTCAGACAGCCTTTCGAACGCAAAAAAAAAAGCGACTAGTGTAGCCGCTACGAAAATCGTTTTCGTTTCGATGAGCTTAAGATCTTTAACTCATCTCGATACTTTGCAATCGTACGCCTCGATACTTCAATCCCTTTCTGGATATGAAGAGCTTCTACAATCTTTTGATCTGATAATGGTTTCATCTTATTCTCATTCTCCACAAGTTCCTTAATGAATAGCTTTACACTAGAGGAAGAAGCAGCTTCTCCAGACTCACTAGACAGCTTGGAAGTAAATAAGTCCTTTAAGGCGAAAAGACCATGTGGCGTTTGAACGTATTTGCTTTTAATCGCTCGACTTACCGTGGACTCGTGGACATCTGCTTCCATCGCTACTTCCCTCAAGGTTATTGGAGAAAGCTCACTAATCCCATTTCTCAAAAAATTTTGTTGGTGAACAATAAAAACGCCCATTATTGCTCGAAGCGTTTGCTTTCTTTGCTCAATACTTTTTAATAACCAGCTGACTTGCTGATATTTATCCTTTAGATACTCTTCCGCTTCGTTATTTTTAAAAGAACGGTAGGCGTTGCTCACTTTCATTGCTGGTAAATCGTCATCAAGTAATGCAATAGAGAATCTACCATTTTTCTCTTCTATCATGACATCTGGAACAATGTAGGATGGTTTATCAATACCCCACTTTGATCCTGGATGAGGATCGAGATCAGCTACTATATCCGCAGCCCGCTGTATCTGCTCCACAGGAACATGAAATTCTCTCGAGAGTTCACGATATTTCTTTTCTGCTAGCGCTTTCAAATGATAGGAAACAAGATCTCGAGCAAGCTCGAAAATTTCTCCCGACTCATTTAACTGTAAAAAGAGACATTCGGAAAGAGAGCGCGCCCCTATACCTGGTGGGTCAAGTAATTGAATCTCTCTAATGGCTTCAGTGATCTCAAAGTGCTCGACATCAAAGTAATTCATTACCTCCGTCTCATTTATTCTTAAGTAACCACTTTCATCAATATTATCAATTAAATAATGCACAACGGCTTCCCTTTTACGTGGAAAGTGTAGACACCTCGCCTGATCGTGTAACTCATCATGCAAACTTTTTCTTGTTTCAGCGTATTCGAGTGGATCTTTTTTAAGCCCCGTATCATAAGAGCGTTTTGAAGAACGAACGCCACCATCCCATGAAGGGGAGTGTAATTCAATTAATGGATTTTCAAGAGCCTGTTCTTTCACGTACTCCAGTAATTCGACCGTAGAATATTGGAGTATAGAAATCGCTTGATGCAACTGGGTTGTCATGACTAATTTCGTTGTCTGTTTTTGTATCAATCCTAATTCCATCGCAATCCCTCCACCTTCATCATACTATATCGCTTCATTTTATGGTATGAAAAAAATGAAAATGACCAGAATTTTCTGTTTTTTAAAAGGGGATTTTGACACCATTTTTAAAGAAAATGATGAAATAGCCCGTCCCTTAGTCAAATTTCTACATAAACTGTCTTATAGAGAGAGAAAAAGGAGGCAAATGCCATGGATTTAGCTGTATATGGAATTGCTTTGCTTCCAGTCATCATTGGAGTTGTACACCTTTTTAAGGTGTTTGGTTTTCCGGTAAGGTTCTTACCGATTCTTTCCATTGGAATCGGAATTGTAATGAGCCACATTTATGTTGAACCGGAAGACTTCAAAAAAGCCTTCTTTATAGGATTATGGCTTGGACTATGCGCTACTGGAATGCACTCAGGCTTCAAACACACGATGAGTGGAGCAATCAGCAAAGGACATGACGATGACAAAGATAAGCCCTGTTAGAAGGTAAGACTGATCGCAAGAAGAGTGGACGAGTTCTACTCTTCTTTTTTTCTGTTCAAAATGAAGGATATTATTCATTCCCTGGATCTAAGCGAACAAAGATGACATTTATCATAAAAAAATCCCCTTCACACTAGCGAAAGGGATTGGAATTATGTAATTGGTGCGCCCGGAGGGATTCGAACCCCCGACTGACGCGGTACCGGAAACCACCGCTCTATCCGACTGAGCTACGGGCGCGCTTCATTAGCGCAAGGATTATTATACGATATGCCCCCTTTTTTTGCAAGGTGAATTTCATAGCTTCCAAGTGACGATCAATGAGTAATCAATAGTGTATAAGAGCATTTTATCTATACCATGTTAATGAACGCTGTTGCTTTTTTGCTCTGGTGAACGGTGAGATATTAACAATATTGGCCAAAGCTATTATCCAAACATTTCATTCATATCATAGAAAAGGTATCGCTTCAGTTCTTGACGTCTCACCTGTCTCATAGTAAAGTTATACCAAACATATGTTCTGTTAGGTGGGGATGATCATGTTCCAATTAAGTAAAGAAGAAACGAAGGCATTAAGAAACTACCTCTTACTTCCTTACCTGAAAAGAGTGCTGGAAATTGACACGAAATGGGTGAACCATTCGAAAATGAAACTTCCGCGCCCTTATCTGGAACTAATTCATGCCGCTATAACGTTAGCCTCCTCTGACTTAAAATGGGCAAAAGCAATGCTTCATGATAGAGGAATCCACGTCTATATAGAAGATACGAAAGAAGATGTTGTGATTTGCAAAGTATATTGTCGAGGTTACAATCAAACATACCGCTATTCTTCCATTCAAATACGTAATCAGGTAGAAAGACGAATTTTAGCCTACTTTTTAGCAGACGATCGATTAAAAAAAAAGGAACATTCGCTCTGTTTAAAATAAAGGGATGCGGGGAAAATGGGTGTATGTGGTTAAAGAAAAATCAAACCCTTTTCATCGATTAAAAAATAGGACAGCACTTTATTTGACCTATATTGACCTTTTAGGTATGATGAACATACAGCAACTACATATTCCACAAATATAAGGGAGGAATTTAAAATGGTTTTAATTCCAACGGTAATTGAACAAACAAACCGCGGTGAGAGAGCGTACGACATTTATTCTCGTCTTCTTAAGGACCGTATTATTATGCTAGGAACAGCAATTGACGACAACGTATCAAACGCAGTCGTTGCACAACTTCTTTTCCTTGCTGCTGAAGACCCAGATAAAGACATCTCACTTTATATCAACAGCCCTGGTGGTTCAATCACTGCAGGTATGGCGATTTACGATACTATGCAATTCATTAAGCCAAAAGTATCAACAATCTGCATCGGTATGGCTGCTTCAATGGGTGCCTTCCTACTTGCTGCTGGTGAACCTGGTAAGCGCTATGCTCTACCAAACAGTGAAGTAATGATTCACCAACCGCTCGGTGGTACTCAAGGTCAGGCTTCTGACATTGAAATTCACGCAAAACGCATCATCCAAATGCGCGAGAAGCTAAACAAAATTCTTTCTGAGCGCACAGGTCAACCACTTGAAACAATCGATCGCGACACAGATCGTGACCGTTTCATGGAAGCGACTGAAGCGAAAGAATACGGCTTGATTGATGAAGTAATGGAAAAGAAAGCATAAGATAGACCCTAAAAAGCCTTTCCCTACATTGTAGGGAAAGGCTTTTTCTTTCTTAGAATAGGCGTTGTTTTTGAACCATCTGCTATTTGAGCAGCCAATGAACCACAATGGATGATCCCACTCTCTATAACTCTATTCTCTTAAGAATGTTTCGCAACGTTAACAATTTAATGCAAAACAAAAACCTGGCACACAGCCAGGTTTTGCTAATCTTTTTGAATAAAATCAATTAATGAAGACATCGCATCTTCTTCATCATTACCATCAACAGTTAAAATAACAGAAGAACCAGTACCAACAGCAAGGCTCATGATGCCCATGATGCTTTTGGCATTAACTTTTTTACCGTCCTTCTCAAGGAAGATATCCGAGTTAAATCGGTTTGCTTCCTGTACAAACAGAGCTGCTGGACGTGCCTGTAATCCTGTATCCAAAGTAACCACAACTTCTTTTTGAATCACTTGTTCATTCCTCCCCTTATTTAAAACAGTCGATCAGAACACCAGAAGCGCTATACCAGTTTCCCTTGCACTCGCCACTTTCAAACTAAAGCTATGATAGCTCATTTTGTGGCCTCTCGATTTTAAATTTACTAAAGTGTTAATTTACCTAAAAAAGTAAGCGCTATCTCGAAAGGTGAAAAATTTAGAAAAACGCTATTTCCAATGCTTTCATTAAGAAAAATAGGGTTTTTCTTTGAAGATTCATGCTATCTATTGTACTGCTAGAAAACAACCTTCCACCATTATAGGTGGAAGCTTTTTTCTAACTTGTCCGAAAGGCTTAGGAGATCGGTTTACCATCACGAAGCTTATCAGCAATCTGGTCAATCTTTCGTAATCTATGATTGATTCCTGATTTACTAATAGCTCCTCCAGTAACCATCTCACCGAGTTCTTTCAGTGTAACATCTTGATGCTTCACGCGAAGTTCAGCGATCTCTCTTAACTTATCAGGAAGAATTTCTAAACCAACTTCCTTTTGGATGAAGCGAATATTCTCAACCTGTCGAAAAGCCGCGCCTACCGTTTTATTCAAATTAGCCGTTTCGCAATTCACGATTCGATTAACAGAATTCCGCATGTCTTTCATAATGCGTACATCCTCAAAATAGAGCAGCGCCTGATGGGCACCGACAACACTTAAGAACTCCGTAATCTTCTCGCCTTCTTTGATATAAACGATATACCCTTTCTTTCGCTCAAGCATTTTCGCATTTAATCCAAATTCATTCATTAAGTTACAAAGCGATTCCGTATGCTCTTCGTACATTGAGAAGATCTCAAGATGATAAGAGGTTTCAGGATGATTGATTGATCCCCCCGCAAGAAATGCTCCTCTTAGATAAGAACGTTTGCAACAAGACTTCTTGGTAAAATCCTTTGAGATTACTCTAGTGAACGTAAAGGCGTTATCCATTATACCGAGATCTTCAAGGAGATCTCTTGCTTTGGCTGAGACACGGACAATGTATACATTGTTTTTCTTCAGCCTCATTTTTTTACGGACAAGTAGTTCAACATCGAAGTTGTATATCCGCTTAATGAGCGTATAAATTCTTCTTGCAATGGCAGCATGTTCAGTCGGAATGTTTAGAATCAGCTGTCTGTTACCAAACGAGATCGATCCATTCATTCGAATAAGTGCTGCTAGTTCTGATCTTGCACAGCAAGGTTTACTTTCTAACTGCGTCAATTCTTTCTTTGTATCAGCAGCAAATGACATTGCCATCCCCCCTTTTTCATGCAGGGGCCCCACTGACCCATCATGATCTTTTATCGTCTAATAAGGATAAAAGAATCGATGATATTTCCTTCGCATCATGGCGTACATATTTCTCATCGTATTGAATAATTTTATCACTGATTACATGAAAACCAAAGCTCTTTAGACGATTTTCGTCATATTGCACAACCTCTGCTCGTTCTTGTGCATAACGTTTTGCATAGAAAGATGGAATCATTTCCTCATTTACAATAATCGTATCCATAAGTTTATAGCCGATGTGATCAATGAGTGCCTGCACGTGGTCACTCGCCGTATAGTTTTCCGTTTCACCTAGCTGAGTCATAACGTTACAAACATACACTTTCCTTGCCTTAGACTGCTGAATTTCCTCAGCAATGCCCGGAACAAGTAAATTCGGTAGAATACTTGTATATAGACTACCTGGCCCAAGAACAATCAAATCAGCTTCACGAATAGCTTGTAGAGATTCGGGGAGCGCTTTGATGCCTGGTGGTGAAAGAAATACCCTCTTAATTGCTTTATTTACCTTTGGAATTTGTGATTCACCTTGAACAAAAGTACCATCACGCATTTCAGCATGTAAAACAATACTTCGATTTGATGCAGGAAGAACTTCGCCACGTACGTTAAGAACGCGGCACATTTCTCTAACTCCTGTTACAAAATCACCAGTAATGTCCGTCATGGCAGCTAGCATTAGGTTGCCAAGGGAATGACCTGATAGCCCATTCCCATTTTTAAACCGATGTTGCATAAGTCCTTCTAACAAAGGTTCAACCTCTGATAGCGCTGTAATAACATTTCGTACATCACCTGGAGGAGGTATATCAAACTCATCACGTAATCGACCTGAACTTCCTCCGTCGTCAGCTACAGTGACAATCGCAGTAATGTCGACAGGAAACTTTTTAAGTCCACGAAGAAGTACCGATAGGCCTGTTCCTCCACCAATGACGACAGCCTTTGGCAGATTAGTGTCATCCATATTATTTATGACCCTTCCCTTTTTCGATATCCCTGTGCGTAATATTCGTGCGATACTCTGTTTCGAAATGGTGACCAATGTGTTCTGCAAATGCAACAGATCGATGCTTTCCACCCGTACATCCAATCCCAATGACGAGCTGGCTCTTCCCTTCTCGTTTATATTGAGGAAGCATATACGCAAGCATATCAATTAATTTAGCTAGAAATGTTTGTGTTTCTTTCCACTTAAATACATAGTTCGCGACTTCTTCTTCCACACCTGTTTTTGGACGCAAATGCTCCACATAGTGTGGGTTTGGTAGAAAACGAATGTCAAAGACTAGATCAGCATCGATCGGAATACCGTATTTAAATCCAAATGACATCACATTGACACCAAAGTTCTCTTTCTCATTGTTCGAGAATCGGTCCATGATTTTTTCTCTTAGCTGAACTGGCTTAATGTCGCTCGTATCAATAATTTGCTGAGAGCGCCCTTTTAGCTCTTCAAGCATTTCTCTTTCTTTCCTAATGCCTTCAAGCGGCAAACCTTCTGGTGCAAGCGGATGAGAACGTCTTGTTTCTTTATAGCGTCTGACAAGTGTTGAGTCCTTTGAATCAAGGAAAAGAATCTCCGCATCAAGACGCTCATGTGAATCGAGGTGATCAACAGCTTCCACGAGATGGTCAAAGAAATCCCCACCACGCAAATCCATCACGAGTGCTACCTTATTTAATTTCCCTTCCGAACCGTCAACCATTTCAACGAACTTCGGTAAGAGCGCGGGTGGCAGATTATCAATACAGAAATAGCCGATATCTTCAAAGCACTGCATTGCCACTGTCTTACCAGCACCACTCATTCCTGTAATAATGACCATATGAATGCGTTTATCAATCGAATCGGTCATTTTCCCCACTCCGTTTCTCAATTTCTCTAATTGTGACACTTCTATTTAAGACGGGTCTAATCGATATGAAAGAAGTTTAAAGTCAGGTGTATAAGTAAATGTACCGTAAATAATGCCGTGACCTTTCATCATATAATCAAGTATATGATAATCACCTGGAGCCATTGGAAGCTCACTAACATCATCTGTATTTACCCAGGAGACTTTTCCTTCATCTGATTTCTCAACTGGCTCGCCATCGTACTCCGTTGCAAGAAACGTAAACATCATCCATTCTGATTTTGTTACTTCATTTTCTTTAATAATGAATGTGAAAATGCCTTTTAGTTTTGGGTTCTTCAAATAGACACCAGTCTCTTCTCGAAACTCTCGGATCACTGAATCACGGATTGATTCTTCCGATTCCATTTTTCCACCTGGTGCAACCCACCATCCGCGTCTTGGCTTTTGTAGTAAAAGTACTCGATCATTTGCTTCGTCATTTAAAATACAGTTTGTTACACGTTGCACAATTGTCACCTCAATTCAATTATCCGATTTTTATATGAAAGCCTTATGTGCTCAGACTTCAAGATTTTCTATACATAGTATACTATGATTGCTTATCATGAACAATGAGATCGGTTTGGAGAAGCTGTTACGAAACGTCTCAACTCCACAAAAAAAAGAGCACGGAGCATATGCCCGTGCCAATGAATGAATCTATTTAAAGGGGGTTAAATCTATTTATAGTGTACCCCATTTGTATTTCACCGCTGTTACAGCAAAATTAAAAGCGAATGACGCGGTGACAGGCACCACCCGATGCTGCTCGAAAGCTGTCGAAATAAGGTTTATGAGGCAAACGTAAAGCCGGGAGTCATGAAATTCCCGGCTTCGTTTTTGTATTAAACTAACGCTTCTTTTCCTGCGTCTTCTAGTGATTCAATGTAGTGCTGAACAGATTGTGCCGCAATACTTCCATCACCAGTAGCTGTTACGATTTGACGAAGCATTTTGTCGCGAATGTCACCAGCTGCATAGATGCCAGGAACCTTCGTCGCCATGTTTTCATCTGTTACGATATAACCTTCTTCATTTGTAATCTCAAGTCCGCTAACGGCCTGATTTAATGGAAGCATACCGATGTAGATAAAGACGCCATCCGCACTGAATTCACGCTCTTCGCCCGTTACAGTGTTCACAAGAAGCGTTTTGCTCACTTTACCATTTTCACCTAGAATTTCTTTGATTGTATGATTCCAAATAAAGTCGATTTTTTCATTATCAAACGCACGTTGCTGAAGAATCTTCTGCGCTCTTAGCTGATCACGTCTGTGTACAATCGTTACTTTAGATGCAAATCGAGTAAGATACACACCTTCCTCAACAGCAGAGTCTCCTCCACCTACAACCACGAGTTCTTTGTTTTTAAAGAAAGCCCCGTCACAAACTGCGCAATAAGATACGCCACGGCCACTATACTCAGCTTCACCAGGTACACCGATTTTCTTGTATTCAGCTCCGCTTGTTACAATAATAGCTTTCGCATGGAATTCTTGATTTCCGGAGACAACTGTTTTGTAATCACCGTTATCTCGTATTTCTTTTACATCACCATATTGATATTGAGCACCAAATTTCTTCGCGTGCTCAAACATTTTCGTAGATAGATCTGGACCAAGAATACTATCAAATCCTGGATAGTTTTCTACATCTTCTGTATTTGCCATTTGTCCGCCCGGAATCCCGCGTTCAATCATAAGAACATCGAGATTAGCACGAGAAGTGTATACAGCTGCAGTCATACCTGCAGGACCGGCACCGACAATAATGACATCATAAATTTTTTCACTCATCTGTTTCACTTCCTTCACGTTTCTATTAGTAATTTAATTATATTCATTATTAAAAAGTAATATTTCTTATTTAGAATCATATCCGATTAGTAGAAAAAAGTCTAATAGGATGCTCAACATACCCCGTTTTCTATAGTAATCGGGTTAACTTTTTACGATAGGCATACACCGTAGACCCAGATACACCGAACGCATTTGCTACGTCGATTTGAGTCACATCCGTTTGGTTAACTTTATGCCACATGTAGAGCATGGCTGCAGCAGTGGCTTTCTGATTCTGAAATGCTTTGCCACTTTCTGAAAGCTTAACATAACAAGGTAACCAGATCATCGCAATTAGCTCATGCAAATCAGAGTCACTGATGTCTGCCTGCTCGAGCTCAGCAATCACACGCATACCTGAAAGAACATGATCAGGGAAGTCTGTCTGTGTGTAAACCATATATTCATCTTTTTCATTTACAATTTGAACTGGTTCATCAGAAAGCGTAAGCGCAATATAAGCTGACAGTTCTTTTACAATAAGGGGCTCATCTTTACGTCTGCAATACGATTGCAGAATTGATGCGCCTTCAGGATCACGTCTTGTATAGAGCAGCATAAGATGCGTCATTCTCGAATAATAATCGTGTTTCGCTTCATGCTCCTCTGCGACCGACATCTGGGATCGATAGCTTAGCCGATTTTTATCAAGCGTCTCTTGCTCTAGTTCAGCAAGATAGCGGCTCGCCATTTCATTAGATGATTCCACTTGCTGCATTTTTTTCCAATTACGTCTCGCAAGATCAGGACGATCGAGGTGAAAAGCAGAGACAGCCAGCCAATGATAGAATGGTGCATCCCATGTGTGTCGTGTTACTTCCGCTTTACGTAGCCAGTGATATGCTAGCTCATGTTGACCAAGGAATCCAAATGTACTCCCTAGCTTATATGAATGATCAGGATGAATCGGATAAACATTCTTCAACCGTTCAAGCATGACATCACGTTTGACATGTTGCCCAAGGAAATCATAGAAAAGCGTGAGATTACAAACCGCATTCAAGTTTCCTTCATTTTTCGTCAGAACATCATCTAGTACTTGAATAGCTTCCTCATATTGCTCGCTATAAAAATAAGCTAGCGCAAGATTGTTATAGGCAGGCCAGAATTCAGAGTAAACCTCCGTCATCCGCTCCAGTAAATCTATGGCATCAAGAAATTGGCCGGATTCAATGGCTTTACGTGCAGCTTCATGTTCTTGAATCAGCTGCTCTTCTTCACCAATCTCCTGAGGTAAATCTTCCGACTGCTCGAATAAAATAAGATCTACGAGCTCTTCTGCGTCTTCAATAAATTCTCCGTCAGGTTCGTGTTCAAGGTATGTTCGCGCATTCTCTTCCGTTTGTTTAAACAGACCCATATGTGCGTAATTGTTCGCAAGAAAAAAGTAGCAATCATAGTATTCAGGATCAAGATCGTCAAGTACAAATTTGAGCCATTCATTTGATGCTTCATATTCGCCTAATTCCGACAGGACCGCTGCAAGTTGACATATATAATCGACTTCTTCGGGGACAAGTTTAACCGCACGTTCAAGATGCTGTTTTGCTTTATCCAAATTCCGTTGCTGATAGGCTCTCATAGCCTTTTTATAAAAATAATCTCCATCCTGAACGAACGGAATCAGTCGGCCTTTCATTTCCGAAGAAGCATGAAGTTCTTTCCTCATGTTTCCCCCCAATAATTTCGCTTCGAATAATTCTATTACCAGTCATATCCGTTCAAAAGTATAACATACATCAGGGTGAAGTCATAAAATAAAATAAGTAGTAAAACCTGGCTAGCGGCACACTCAAGCTAACTAAATTGTTTCTTTCTGTCCCAATTGCCCAAAATAAAAACGAGCTCCGCGGCTCGCTTTTATTTCCACATATCTTTTTTGCGCTTTGAAATTTCTTGCGCAATAAAACCAATTCCCATTCCAAGCAGTACACCAGGTCCTGGCTGTCCGAGAAAAAGCCCAATAGCAAGTCCCACAAACATAAACCCTACAAACATACGACCTCTCTCCATTTCTCGTAATTGAATTTACTCTTATCTACGATCAAAAGAGAATAAAGTTTCATTACTTCGAAGCGTGTCGTTCCTCAAGTACTTGAAGGACGTCATCAAGCGAACATTCCTGCTCTCTTAATAGAACCATCCAGTGGAAAATGAGATCCGCTGATTCCCACGTAAGTTCTTCGTGGTCGCGGTTTTTCGCTGCAATAATAACTTCAGAAGCCTCTTCTCCTACCTTCTTCAGTATTTTATCGACACCTTCCTTAAAGAGATACGTAGTATACGCCCCTTCAGGACGCTCTGCTTCTCTTTTTGCAATCACTTCTTCAAGCGTATTGAGTATGGCGAAGCGATCAGCGTCTGGCTTTACTTCTTCTGAAAGTAAGGAATCATTGAAGCAAGAATAGGTTCCTTTATGACAGGCAGGTCCCACAGGGTTCACAAGTACAAGGACGGCGTCTTGATCGCAGTCATAACGTAGATCCAATACCTGTTGCGTATTACCTGAAGTCTCTCCTTTATGCCAGAGTTCTTCACGAGAGCGACTGTAAAACCACGTTTCTTTTGTTTCAATCGTTTTCGTAAGGGACTCTTTGTTCATATAAGCAAGTGTGAGAACTTCTTTACTTGCTGCATCCTGTACAATCGCTGGCACTAGACCTTTTTCATCAAATTGGATCATTTCGGTATTCATCGAATCGCCACCCCGTTTTGTTTTAAGTAATCTTTCACATGTGATAGAGAGGTTTCTTTATAATGGAAGATGGACGCCGCAAGAGCAGCATCTGCTGAAGCATCATGGAAGACTTCAAGAAAATCTTCTGATGACCCTGCTCCTCCTGATGCAATCACTGGAATTGAGACGGCATCACCAATTGCTTTCGTTAAAGGAACATCAAAACCATCTTTACTGCCATCCGCATTCATACTAGTTAGTAATATTTCTCCTGCTCCCATTTCCTGTGCTTTGATTGCCCATTCAACTGCATCCCAATCCGTCGCAGTCCGACCACCGTGCGTATACACACGCCATGATTTCGTCTCATCTTCCCACTTCGCGTCAATCGCCACAACCATGCACTGCGTTCCAAAATAATCGGCGCCTTCACGGATCAATTCCGGACGAAGAACTGCTGCAGTATTCATGGATACTTTATCCGCTCCGGCACGAAGTACACGCTTCATATCCTCAAGCTTATTAATGCCTCCACCAACGGTGAAAGGAATAGCAAGCTCTGCTGCAACTTGTCTTACCACATCAACCATCGTTTCTCTTCCTTCATGAGAAGCTGATATATCTAGAAAAACGAGTTCATCAGCGCCTTCCTCATCATACACTCTTGCTAATTCAACTGGATCACCGGCGTCTCTCAGACCAACAAATTGGATACCTTTCACAACGCGACCGTCTTTTACATCAAGACATGGAATAATTCGCTTTGTTAGCATGTCTAGACCTCCAACGCCTGTTTTAATGTAAATTGATTTGTATAAAGAGCTTTCCCGATGATCGCACCGCTAATCGAATCACTTCTTTGCTGAAGACTAATTACATCGTCAAGATTACTTATCCCACCTGAAGCGATCACTTCTTTCCCTGTAGCCTCACCAAGTTCAGCAATTGCCTCAACGTTTGGCCCAGACAGCGTGCCGTCCTTTGAAATATCCGTGAAAATGAAAACTTCCGCTCCGTGTTCAGCGAGTTCTTTGCCAAGATCCACCGCTTTGATTTCAGAGGTTTTCAACCATCCTTCGACAGCGACATACCCATCTCTTGCATCTATACCAATCGCGATTTTTTCTTTATAACGCTCAAGCATTCTTTTCACGAAGTCAGGATCTGAAATGGCGCTACTACCGAGAATAATACGATCAACACCGTTCTCAAGATAATAAGCGACATCTTCTTCAGTTCGAATCCCGCCGCCAACCTGGACTCGCGCCGATAACCCATTTGCGACCTCAAGAACGTGACGATCATTCACGCGCTTTCCTTCTCTCGCACCGTCAAGATCAACCATGTGAATCCACTCGGCCCCATCATCTGCAAATTGCTTTGCCATATCAAATGGTGAATCGCCGTAAACCGTTTCTTTGTTATAGTCACCTTGCAAAAGGCGTACACATTTGCCGCCTCTCATATCAATAGCAGGATAGATCGTAATTGGCATCTTATGCGTCATTCCCTTCTATGTATTGAGCATAATTCTTTAATATCTCAAGGCCAGCATGGCTACTTTTCTCCGGGTGAAACTGGGTGCCAAACACCTTCCCCTTACCAACAACCGCTGGAACTTCCTCAGCGTAATCTGCCGTGGCAATAAGAACATCCCGATCGTTCGTATCAACATAATAGGAGTGAACAAAATACACGTGTTCCTCACCGACATCATTCATTAAAAACGATTCTGGCTGCTCGATCACTAGCTTGTTCCACCCCATATGTGGCACTTTATAAGCGTTACCTAAAGAATCTTGTCCGGGGAACTTCTTTACTTTTCCTGGCAAAAAAGAAAAGCCTTCCGCATACCCATTCTCATCGCTTTCTTCAAATAGAAGCTGCATGCCAAGACAAATCCCAAGAAGTGGCTTTCCTGCCTCCACTTCTTTTTCAATAAAAGCCTTTAATCCTGTTTCAGTCAAAATCGCCATTGCGTCTCGAAAGGAGCCGACTCCAGGAAGAAGGAGCCCCGTTGCTTTTGAAAGCTCCTGTTCATCTTCGGAAACGAAATAATCATAACCGAGACGTTCTAGTGCCTTACTAACGCTGTATAAATTCCCCATTCCATAATCAATAATTCCGATCATTTACAGCATTCCTTTCGTTGATGGCACGCCTTTTACACGAGGATCAATAAGTGTTGCTTCGTCTAACGCACGTCCTAGCGCTTTAAAAATGGCTTCAATGATGTGGTGCGTATTGTGGCCATAGTGAACAATTACGTGTAAGTTCATTCTTGCTTCAATAGCAAGCTTCCATAAAAACTCATGAACCAATTCGGTATCAAATGTCCCTACGCGATTCGATGGCAATTCAACACGGTATTCAAGATGAGGACGGTTGCTTAGATCAACTACTACCTGCGCAAGCGCGTCATCCATCGGCACAAACGTATTTCCATACCGCTTAATGCCTTCTTTCGTACCAAGTGCTTGTTTCAACGCTTCCCCTAGACAAATACCAATGTCTTCCGTTGTGTGGTGATCATCTACTTCGGTATCTCCGTTCGCAGCAATGGCTAAATCAAACTTTCCGTGCTTCGTGAACAGATCAAGCATATGAGTAAGAAAAGGAACGCCGGTTTGTAAATCTGTTTTCCCGCTTCCATCTACCCCAAACGAAAGGTTAATCGATGTTTCAGATGTTTCTCTTGAAATCGAACTTTTTCTCTCTTCACCCATCATAAATCCTCCAATCGAAGTTCAACGGCTCTTGCGTGTGCATCCAGACCTTCAAGCTTTGCGAGCGCTGCGATGCTGCTACCGTTTGTTCTCATTGCTTCTTTACTATAAGAAATAACGCTTGATTTTTTAATGAAATCGTCTACTGATAGCGGACTTGAAAAACGAGCTGTTCCGTTCGTAGGTAGTACGTGGTTCGGGCCGGCAAAATAATCACCAACAGGCTCTGAGCTATATGGACCAAGGAAAATAGCTCCTGCGTGACGAATTTTCCCAAGAAGCGTCATTGGTTCCTCTACCATAATTTCAAGGTGCTCAGGAGCGAGTTCATTGACGGCATCTACCGCTTCGGTAAGATGATTCACGACATAAATCATTCCGTAATCATCAATTGACTTAGATGCAATTTCAGCTCGTGGAAGCTCGACAAGCTGTTGCTTCACCTCTTCTTGAACACGCTCAGCTAGTGTCTCTGAGGTTGTCACTAGAACAGCGCTAGCTCGCTCATCGTGTTCGGCCTGCGATAATAAGTCTGCTGCCACATAAGCTGGATTAGCCTTTTCATCGGCGAGAACAACGATTTCACTTGGACCAGCGATCATATCAATATCAACAATCCCAAATACTTCTCGTTTCGCAAGGGCCACAAAAATATTGCCTGGACCAACGATTTTATCTACGGGTGCGATCGATTCCGTCCCGTAAGCAAGCGCGCCAACAGCCTGCGCTCCACCTACTTTAAAGATTTCCGATACACCCACTTCATTCGCTGCAACAAGTACACCTGAAGGAACATTTCCGTCTGAGTCAGGTGGCGTTACCATCGCAATTCGCTTCACACCTGCAGCGACAGCAGGAATAACATTCATTAATACGGAAGAAGGATATGCAGCTTTGCCACCCGGAACATAAACACCGACAGAATCAAGCGGTGTTACTTTTTGTCCAAGCATTGTACCGTCTTCAGAAGTTGTAAACCATGATTGACGACGCTGGCGTTCGTGAAATGATTGAATATTGCCAGCCGCCTTTCTAATCGTCGTAATGAGTTCATCAGATAAATCGAGATATGCCCGTTCGATTTCTTCATTTGACACGCGAAGTTCTTTCAAATCTGCTCCATCAAACTTCTTTGTATTTTCCTTAACGGCTTCATCGCCAGTTGCTTTAACTTGCGAAAGAATAGAAAGAACAGCCTGACGCTGCTCTTCTGTTCCCTGCTCAATCGATCGTTTGATAGATACCCCTTCGCTCCTATTAACGATTTTCATCTGCGCTCTCTCCTTCCACAACCGCTGAAAGACGCTCGACCATATCGTCAATGATTGCATCCTTCGTTCGATAGCTAACTGGATTCACAATAAAGCGAGATGTGATTGGCTCAATAAACGCCGTTTCCATTAAACCGTTTTCCGTTAACGTTCTTCCTGTTGAAACAATATCGACGATACGATCAGCAAGGCCGATTAGCGGAGCAAGCTCAATCGATCCGTTTAACTTAATAATCTCAACCTGTTCACCCTGCTGACGAAAATAGTTAGAAGCTACGTTCGGATACTTTGTAGCAATCTTTGGTGCAACGCCTTTAATTGGTCCATCAGAAAGACCTGCAACAGCTAAATAGCAGCCACTAATTTTTAAATCTAGTACTTCGTATACATTGCGCTCTTCTTCTAGCATGACATCTTTCCCAGCAATTCCAACATCCGCTACACCGTGCTCCACGTATGTCGGAACATCCATTGGTTTTGCTAGAATGAAACGAAGATTTTCTTCTTCTATATCGAGAATTAATTTTCTTGAATCATCAAACTCAGGGGGAAGTTGATAACCCGCGTTTCGAAGCAATTCTACCGCCTCTTCAAAAATACGCCCTTTTGGCATTGCCATCGTCAGCATTACAACATCCCCTTTCCGTTCTTACCGATTAAATACGTGACGTCATCAAAACGTTCCGAGTAAGCATCAAGGTTTGTGACACCACTTAACTCCTGCACCACAACTTTTTCACCAGTAGCCCTTCGTTCTGACGCCTGTTGAATCGCTTCTTCTCTTCGTTCAGGACTAAAAATAATCGCATATGGGAGCTTTTCCTCACTCGTTACACCAAGTGCTTCAGCAAGATGATCCAAACGAATACCGAACCCTGTTGCCTGTGCCGGACGATCAAAACGCGACAGCAGTTCATCGTAGCGTCCTCCATTGCTTAACGGTACACCAAGGTTATTGGCATATCCCTCAAACACAACTCCCGTGTAATAACTCATATGACTTACAAGAGTGAAATCAAATTTCACCTGCTTAGCTACCCCATATGCTTCAAGCGTATGTAGAAGTGTACGAAGTTCATCAAGAACTCTTTCACCAGCGTCAGTCGGTAGCAAGTCAATGGCTTCTTCTAGTTTTGAACCATCTCCTCTGAGCGTTAAAAGAGCCATAAGTCTTTTTTGATCAATTGTAGAGAGCGGCATTTCTCTTACATGTTGGCGATACCCTACATAGTTTTTTTCATATAAATAGCGGCGTAGAACGGCAGCTCTGTCTTCGTTACCAACGATCGAAAGAAACAGCTCCTGAATAAATCCAACATGGCCAATCGCAATTTGGAAATCTTCAAGACCGGCTTCTTTTAAAACGGCTGCCATTAATGCGATCACTTCTGCATCAGCGCTCGTCGTGCGATCACCAATTAACTCAACACCTATTTGTTCAAACTCTGCCGGTTTTCCACCTTCGTCTTCCTGCGCTCGAAACACATTAGAATCATAAGCAAGGCGCAGTGGAAAAGGCTCATTCTTTAGACTAGACGCCGCGACACGAGCGATTGGCGCGGTCATGTCGGGTCTTAAGACAAGCGTATTGCCACGCTGGTCAAGTAGTTTGAAAAGCTGCTGATCAAGGATAGCAGAAGCTTCTCCGACCGTTTCATAGTACTCTAGCGTAGGGGTGTTCATAAAACGATAGCCCCATCCCTCTGTTACACGCTGAATTCTTTCACGAATGCTTGTTTTCAAGTCATATAGTACCGGTAGCGTATCGCGCATACCGAGCGGCTTCTCAAATACGAATGGTCTTGTCATTTTGTGCACCTCACATTTCCTTTAGTTCGCTAATATACTAACAAGATGAAGTTATTTGTAGTTTACACGCCTTTATTTTTTTCGTCAACCGATAAGGGGCATTATTCCCTTTACTCCTTTTCTGTACTCCAATATGAATCCCCTTTATTTTTTAGGTAATCTTAAGGAATGATGTCGATTTATGACTCTCCTCGTCTTCATCAGGATCACTTATTGATAAATTAGGGTAATAGCTTTGAAAGAAACTTTCTTTTCCAATTTAGGAAATCTATAATGAGGAAAAGAGTAGATAATGAAAAGAGAGGATGTGTCATGTGGTCAATAAAATCTTCTTCTTCTTAGTTATTATTGGCGTACCATTGTCCGTTGCGGGAAGTCTTCTTCACTGGTCGCAAACACTAATGTTTATTGTCTATTGCTTAACAATCATTTCTCTAGCTGCTTTTATGGGAAGAGCAACGGAAAGCCTTGCTGTTATCTCTGGTCCTAGAATTGGCGGGTTATTAAACGCCACATTTGGCAATGCTGTCGAACTGATCATTTCTATCTTTGCACTAAGAGAAGGCTTAATTGAAATTGTGCTCGCTTCGCTAACAGGATCAGTACTAGGGAATCTACTCCTTGTTGCTGGATTATCCTTTTTCGTTGGGGGCTTAAAATTCAAAAGGCAAAAATTCAATGTATATGATGCAAGGCACAACTCAGGATTACTTATGTTTGGTGTCATCGTAGCGTTTGTTATTCCTGAAGTTTTTTCAATGGGTATGAGTGATGCTGAAGCCATTTCATTGAGTACCGGCATTTCCATTATCCTCATCATTCTTTATCTTGCCGCTCTCTTCTTCAAGCTCGTCACTCACCGCGGCGTATATCAGCACGTCTCAGACCAAGAAGATGGCGATCATGCACATGAAGAGCCTGAATGGAGCAGAAAAAAAGCAATGCTCGTTCTAGCACTCTCCACAGCCGCCGTTGCATACGTGTCAGAAAGCCTTGTTCATACGTTTGAAACAGTTGGAGAAACGTTTGGATGGAGCGAGTTATTCATCGGGGTGATTATTGTAGCGATTGTAGGAAATGCCGCTGAACATGCTTCAGCTATTATTATGGCCTACAAAAACAAAATGGATGTTGCTGTGGAAATTGCAGTAGGCTCAACGCTTCAAGTTGCGATGTTTGTTGCACCGCTACTCGTCCTAATCTCTCTTTTCTTCCCAGTACAAATGCCACTCGTCTTTACATTACCAGAGCTTGTCACTATGGTAACAGCTGTCTTACTTATGATTGTGATTAGTAATGATGGAGAAACAAACTGGTTTGAAGGAGCAACATTACTTGCTGCTTACTTAATCATGGGGATAGGATTTTATTTACTTTAATCAATAGCTATGTTGGCTTATATTGTTAATATCTTTATTTTTGGTTCATTAATATAAGCTAAACAATAAACCTGCAATTTGCGGGTTTTTTTGTTACAGTAACTGAGGGAAGTTCTTCCGCATAACGTGTTAGAAAATAAACGATAATAGCCAATAGCAGGTGGAAGAAACACCTAATAGAACAAATGAATACGCAGAAAGTAGGCGAAAATATGATTCACCGTAAAACTAATCGAGAGATTCAATTAATGAAAGAAGCAGGCGAAGTACTTGCCGATTGTCACAAAGAATTACGAAGCATTATCAAGCCTGGTGTAACAACTAAACAAATCGATGACTTCGTTGAACTCTTTCTAGAAGAACGCGGCGCGACACCTGAGCAAAAGGGATACCAGGACTATCCTTACGCAACGTGTGCTTCAGTTAATGATGTCATTTGCCACGGATTCCCAGGTTCAAAAAAATTAAAAGAAGGCGACATCGTTACAATTGATATGGTTGTCAATTTGAATGGCGCACTCGCTGATTCTGCATGGACGTATGCAGTTGGAGAAATTTCAGAGGAAAAACAGCATTTGCTTGAAGCTACAAAAAAGTCCCTCTACCTTGGCATCGAGCAGGCAGTCATTGGCAATCGTATTGGCGATATTGGCCATGCAATTCAAAAATACGCAGAAGCAGAAGGCTTTGGCGTTGTCCGTGACTTCACAGGACACGGCATTGGACCAACGCTTCACGAAGAACCAATGATTCCACACTTTGGTCAACCTGGTACAGGAGCACGATTGAAAGAAGGAATGGTAATTACAATTGAACCGATGCTCAACATCGGTAAACCATATAGCACAATTGACGAAGACGGCTGGACAGCTCGCACAGTAGATGGTTCTACATCAGCTCAGTATGAGCATACGCTTGCGATTACAAAAGACGGTCCAGTAATTTTAACTGATCAAGGTGACGAATAACTAATAAAAATCCCGTAGCATATTGCTACGGGATTTTTATATATCATGCTTTGCTCGTTCTTCTTTCGTATAAATCACCTGCATCGGATTCCCACCAACAAAAGCCCCTGCTGGCACACTTTTATGAACAAGCGTTCCAGCTGAAACAATCGCTCCGTCACCAATCGTAATGCCAGGAAGCAAAGTACTATTTGCTCCGATCATTACGCGATCGCCAATCACAACATCTCCAAGTCGATACTCATCAATCAAATATTCATGAGCAAGAATGGTCGTATTGTAACCAACAATCGAATTCTTACCGACTGAAATTTTCTCCGGAAACATTATGTCGAGCATCACCATTAGGGCAAATGCGGTTTGGTCGCCGATTTTCACTCCAAGAAATGTCTTATATAACCAATTTTTCATCGGAATAAAAGGGGTGTACCGAGCAAGCTGAATAATAATAAAATTCTTAACTACCTTCCAAAAGGGAACTGTTTTATAAATTTGCCAGAGAGCGTTGCTACCAGTAACGGGGTACCGCTCCGTGTTTCTCACTTTTCGACTCCAGCAATCGCAAGAAGTTCTTCCATATGGTCAACAAGGTAATCTGGCTTAAACGACGCCAGGAAGTCGCTCCCTTTAATCGTCCACGAAACACCTACAGTCGTAACACCTGCATTTTGTCCAGCAAGAATATCGTATTGGCTATCTCCAACCATAATCGTTTCTTCTCGAACTGAACGAAGCTTCTTCATTGCTGTTTCAAGCTGTTCTGGATGCGGTTTAGGATTCTCAACTTCATCAACTGTGATGACAACTGGGAAGAACTGATCAAGCTCAGTTAGCTTTAGCCCCATTTCAACTGTGTTTCTCATTTTCGACGTCACAATCGCAAGCTTATATCCGTTTTCAGATAGCGTCTTAACCGTTTCAAAAACACCATCGAATTCCGTTACAAGCTTATCGTGATTTGCGATATTATGTTCACGATAAAAAGCGACCATTTCTTCCGCTCGACTTTCATCATGCTTAGCAAATGTCAGATAAAGTGGCTCTCCAATAAACTGCTTCAACTCTTCATCCTCATAACGACCTGGATAAAAGTGTTCAAACGTATGTCTAAATGAAGCCATAATTAAATCATTCGTATTAATCAGTGTTCCGTCTAAATCAAATAAAATTGTGTTAATGCTCATACGATGGTTCCTTTCTTTCTGAAGCGTTCAATTCACGTCGCTTCCATATTACTGAGACGATAATCGTTAAAAGAATGGCTGTTACAAGTCTTACGAGAAGAAGCCAGATAACAGGAATTCCAAGAGGAATGAAAATAAGGGTATCCTCAATGACAGCATGACACGCCACAAGAAAAATAAACGCTAAGTAAAGGTCTTTCTTCTCCACGCCATCTTCTTTTACAGCTTGAATCATTACTCCTGCTCCATAAGCCAGCCCAAAAACAAGACCTGCAGCAAGCGTTGTCGATGTATTTTCTTTCATACCTAACCCCTTCGTCACTGGAGCCATCCAGCGTGAAAACGTCGAAAGCCAGGATAAATCTTTCATAACCTGTATGAAAATCATAAGTGGAATCACGATCAGAGCGAGCTGAAGAACACCTAACGATGCTTTTTCTAATCCTTGAAGAATAATAGAGCCCCAACCGGTAACCATTTCATTCGTTTGAGAAACAAAACCATACGCTGCCTGTTCGCTTCCTCCTTGCCAGACAATATTGATTATAAAAGCAGAGAGGACAGCAAGCCCCAGTCTAACGGCAAGAATAACCCATAACTTTACACCTACTCTTGCAGCTACGCCTGACTCAATTAGCAAATTGTGTGAGAAGGAAAGCATAACAGCCAAAATAAACACCTCTTTGACCGTTAAATCGAGTGTAAGAATGGCTCCGATCCCCGCATAAAGATTCAAGAAATTCCCTACCACAAGAGGAATAGCTGTGTCTCCAGACAAGCCAATCCATTTCATGACAGGAGCGATTAACGTAACGATCCATTCGAGAACAGGTGTATAACGAAGGAGGGTCATTACTAAGGTGATTGGAAAAATAATTTTCCCAAGGTCCCACGTTGTCATGAGCCCTGCTTTTAAGCCCCGTCGCAAAATGCCCACAATGAAACTCCTCCTATCCTTTTTCGTTATATGGCTTTGCTTTCATTACTTTGCGTCGATAAATGATTAAGGCAATCGACACAATAATTAATACGACTGAAATCACCTGTGCTACCCTTAAAGATTCCGTTAACATTAGACTATCTGTACGTAGTCCCTCAATATAAAGGCGACCAATAGAATACCATGTTACGTAAGTAAGGAAAACTTCTCCTCGCTTAACGCCCGTTCTTTGAAGAATTACAAGCAGCACGACTCCAGCTATGTTCCAAAGTGATTCGTAAAGAAATGTCGGGTGATAATAAGTCCCGTCAATATACATTTGATTAATAATAAAATCCGGAAGCATCAGGTTCTCGAGAAATGCTCTTGTGACAGGTCCCCCATGCGCTTCCTGGTTCATAAAGTTACCCCAACGTCCGATCGCTTGCCCTAGTATAATACTCGGAGCAGCGATGTCAGCAATTTTCCAGAAAGATAGTCCACGCTTTCTAGTGAAAATAATAGCTGTAATAACAGAACCAATTAATGCACCGTGAATGGCGATACCACCTTCCCAAATGGCAAAGATGTCACCAGGATTATCCTTGTAGTAGCTCCACTGGAAAATAACATAGTAAATACGCGCTGAAATAATGGCTATGGGGACAGCCCATAAAATTAGATCAACAAAGGTTTCTTTTGGCAGGCCCTGGCGCTTTGTTTCTCTCATAGCTAGAAGCAAGCCAAGGTAAGCTCCAAAAGCAATGATAATGCCGTACCAGTAAATCGAGATCGGTCCCAGCTCTAGCGCGACGCGATCAAGAGGCTGTATTGAGGCTAGCATGTCGTTGTCTCTCCTTTATCCATATCTTGATCAAGATTAGATGCTGTCGTGCTCGTCTCCATCTTCTATCTCTCTTGTCAGTCTTTCTGAAAATTGCTTTGCTGCATTCATCCCCATATTTTTCAGACGGAAATTCATCGCTGCTACTTCTATAATGATTGCAAGGTTTCGTCCTGGACGAACTGGCACAACAAGTCTTGGCACATTCGAATCAATGATTTTCATATACTCCTCTTCAAGACCAAGACGATCATAAACCTTTTTCGAATCCCAAAGTTCTAGATTCATCACTAGGGAGATCTTTTTGTAGTTTCGAATCGCACCTGCACCAAACAATGTCATGACGTTAATGATGCCGAGGCCTCTTATTTCAAGTAAATGTTGAATTAATTCAGGAGCGCTACCGACTAGCGTATTTTCCGCTTCCTGACGGATTTCCACGGAATCATCTGCTACAAGACGATGACCACGCTTCACAAGCTCAAGAGCTGTTTCACTTTTCCCTACGCCACTCGAGCCTGTAATGAGTACACCTACGCCATAAATATCCACAAGAACACCGTGAATTGCAGTGTTCGGCGCAAGCTGACTCTCAAGATAATTCGTTAAGCGGCTGCTTAAGCGAGTCGTTGTCATATTCGATCGTAAAATAGGAACATCTTTTTCTTTAGATGACGCGATCAATTCCTCAGGAACTTCCATATCTCTAGAAAGAACTATCCCAGGTGTTTCGTCTGTACAGAGCTTCTGCATCCGCTCTACTTTCTGCTCATCTGTTAAACCATGAAAGAAGGACATCTCTGTCTTTCCGAGTAGCTGCAAACGTTCTGCTGGATAATAAGTGAAAAAACCAGCCATTTCTAGTCCCGGTCGTGAAATATCACTCGTTGTGATCGGACGATGAATCCCTTCCTCCCCACTCACAAGCTCAAGACTGAACTTCTCAATGACATCTTTCATACGAACTTTAACCATTCGTAAACCTCCTATGTAAGAACCAAAAAGACGGTTCCATTTCAACTTCCCCTATTGTACCATTTCCTATTTCAAAGCACATACAGATTTAAAGCCCTTTTTGTGAGTGGGGTCAGGTACGTACCTGACCCCACTCTCACTCTCCAAAAGATTAACACTCCTTAAAATACAAAAAAACCGAAGCGAATGCTTCGGTTTGAAAAGCTTATTTTACTTTTAATGGCACAACAGCATCATGCATTTGCTTATCTAGCTCTTGAATGTGTGCTTGTTTCATGTCATTTGACCAGTTAAGTCGCTTAGCCATATACTCGATAACTGGCTCTTTCCAGCGACGAACCCAATCAATGTCAAAGTAAAGGGCACTTGTTCTACGATTGAAGTAATCAAGTGGAGTTGCCACCATTTCTTCTTCAATACCATAGATAAGGGTAGCGAATACTTCAAGACTTAAGTTATGGAAATTCGCTTCCGTTCCGACCGTTTCAATGATTTGATAAATTCGTTCAATGTTAGAACCATATCGCTGCACGAGGGTTTCTGCTTCATTAACACTAAGACCAAGTGTTGTACCTCTACGAACTTGTTCTGTTGCATATTCCTTAAAGCCTTTGCTTCCTCCTACATAGCCACCAGAGAGAACCATATTCTTTGTAGTAGAAGCAGGGAATTTCTTATATTTTTCTTCTTTAAATTGATCCGCAATCAGACTAACGACTTTTTCAGCCATTTTGCGATAGCCCGTTAATTTACCACCAGCAATGGTAATCAAACCGGAATCTGATAGGAAAATCTCATCTTTACGAGAAATTTCAGATGGGTCTTTTCCTTCTTCGTGAATCAACGGACGTACACCTGACCAGCTTGATTCCACATCTTCTTTTGTTACATTAATGCTTGGGAACATATAGTTCGCTGCATCAACAATATAATCTCTGTCTTCTACTGTCATCTGAGGATGTACAGGATTTTTCGTATAATGCGTATCCGTTGTACCGATATACGTTTTGCCGGCGCGTGGGATTGCAAACATCATTCGCCCGTCATTAAAAGGCGTGTCGAAATAAACGGCTTGTTGAAGTGGGAATTTAGATTGATCAAATACTAAATGAACCCCTTTAGTCAGGAACATGTGCTTACCTTTTTTTGATTGATCAAGATCACGAATTTCATCGACCCATGGGCCAGCTGCATTCACAACTTTTTTCGCTCTAATTTCACGTGTTTCACCTGTTACTACGTCTTTAGCTCGTACACCAACAATCTTACCATCTTCATATAAAAGCTGTTCTGCTTTCACATAGTTTACAGCTTTTCCACCGCGATGAACGGCTTCTTTCATAATTTCAAGCGTGAGACGAGCGTCATCTGTGCGATATTCAACATAATATCCGCCGCCCTTTACATCACTTTTACGAAGAAGTGGCTCTTTGTCTAGCGCTTCCTTCTTAGAAAGCATGCTTCTTCTTTCTTTCCGTTTAACACCAGCCAGTCTGTCATAAAGTGCAAGACCAGCTCCAGTAGAAAATTTGCCGAATGTACCGCCTTTAATAATTGGTAGTAGCATCCATTCAGGTGTTGTAACGTGAGGAGCATTTTCATAAACGATCGCTCGCTCTTTCCCAACTTCAGCGACTAATCCAATTTCGAGATTTTTCAAATAACGCAATCCACCGTGAACAAGTTTCGTTGAACGACTTGACGTACCAGCAGCAAAATCCTGCATTTCGATAACAGCCGAGTTCATTCCACGAGATGCAGAATCAAGCAAGATACCTGCCCCTGTAATTCCGCCTCCAACAACGAGTACATCTAACTCCTCTGATACAATTTGATCAAGCACAACGCTTCTTTGTAATCCTGAAAATGGTTTAACCAAGATGAACACACTCCCTTTTGTTATATAAACACTTACATTTTTAAAATGATTAATTAATACCTCTTCAGTACTTTACCCCTAATGTAGGGCTTCTTAAGCATAAGATTGAACATTCCTACTAAGAAAACTGGTTTAAAGGACAAAAAAAGACCACAACACACCAGAGCATAACAAACTATGCTTGGGCGCTGTGGTCTTCTCCTATTCTCCGACCAGAACTATATTAACTTGTCTCCATTGTAGCACAGTTAGAAGACTGTGCCTACAAAAAAGGATTATTTAAAAGCCATTGTAGCATTTACAGCTTTCTTCCATCCTCCATAAAGCTCTTCTCTCTGATCTTCTTTCATTTCAGGATCAAATGTATGGTCAATCATCCACTGCTTTTTGATCTCTTCTTTATTCTTCCAATATCCTGTCGCAAGTCCTGCAAGATAAGCTGCACCAAGTGCAGTCGTCTCACTAACAGTCGGGCGCTCAACAGGTACACCAATGATATCGCTTTGGAATTGCATCAAGAAGCTATTGTTTACTACGCCTCCATCGACGCGAAGTGTTTTCAAATCGATGCCAGAATCAGCTGTCATCGCATCAAGAACATCTCTTGTTTGATAAGCAAGTGATTCAAGAGTTGCACGAACAAAGTGCTCCTTACTCGTTCCTCTTGTTAATCCAAATACAGCACCTTTTACATCGCTATCCCAATAAGGTGTACCAAGACCAACGAAGGCAGGTACCATATACACACCGTCTGTCGACTCAACGCGTTCTGCATAACGCTCACTTTCTGGCGCTTCGTTAAACATGCGTAATCCGTCTCTTAACCATTGAATCGCTGATCCCGCGACGAAAATACTTCCTTCAAGAGCATATTCCACTTTTCCATCAACGCCCCATGCGATTGTCGTGAGAAGTCCATTATCTGACTTAACCGCTTTTTCACCTGTATTCATAAGCATGAAACAACCTGTACCATATGTGTTCTTAGCCATTCCTTTTTCATAACATGCCTGGCCAAATAATGCTGCTTGCTGGTCTCCGGCCACCCCAGCAATTGGGACATTCTGACCGAAGAAGTGGTAATCAACTGTATTAGCATATACTTCAGAAGATGGGCGAACTTCAGGAAGCATTGACTTAGGAACATTCAGCATTTCAAGCAACTCATCGTCCCATTTCAAGTCATAAATGTTATACATCATCGTACGAGAAGCATTTGTATAATCCGTCACGTGTGCTTTTCCGCCTGATAGTTTCCAGATCAACCAGGAATCGATTGTACCAAAGAGAAGATCCCCATTCTCAGCCTTCTCGCGTGCACCATCAACATTATCCAGAATCCATTTAACTTTCGTTCCAGAAAAGTAAGCATCGATTAGAAGACCAGTTTTATCTCGAACCATCTCTCCATAACCCTGTTCTTTTAATTCATTGACGATTCCGGCTGTTTGGCGAGACTGCCATACAACTGCATGATAAATTGGCTTACCAGTATTCTTATCCCAAACTACTGTTGTTTCACGTTGATTTGTAATCCCGATGGCTTCAATATCTTTCGCAGACAACTCAGAAGTGGACGAAAGTACTTGAGCCATTACCGAAAGAATTGAGCTCCAGATTTCTTGAGCATCGTGCTCAACCCAACCAGCCTTAGGAAAATACTGCTTAAATTCTTTTTGAGCAACGTTTACAATTTCACCTTTCTTATTAAACAAAATGGCACGTGAACTCGTAGTTCCTTGGTCTAATGATAGAATGAACTTCTCTGACATAATAATTCCTCCCTAAATATAGTTATGAAGATTAATTTTTAGCCTCTGAAGAAGAGTGAACAGAATCTTGAAGTTTATCACTAAGCTGATACAGCACAATAAATAAAATGGCTGTAATCACTGTAGCTATCCAGAAAATCATACCATAACTTGCTTCTGTTACCGCTTTAAAAAGAATGGCTCCATACATTCCCCCACACACTGGCCCTATAACTGGAATCCATGCATATTGCCAATTCGAATCACCTTTACCTGGAATAGGTAAGAAAAAGTGTGCGATTCTTGGACCAAGATCACGAGCAGGGTTAATGGCGTAACCAGTCGTACCGCCTAGTGATAGACCAATCGCTACAATGAGAAAACCAACGATGAATGGATTTAGTCCATCTGTAAATTCATTAGAACCAATCGCTAGTAACCCAATTAACAGCATAGCCGTCCCAATAAACTCACTTAAAAAGTTGCTGAACGTATGCGGTATAGCAGGGTCAGTAGAAAATACAGCTAATTTAAGCGCTTTATCATCTTCTCTACGAAAATGAGGTAGAAAATGAAAATACACAATACATCCACCGAGAAATGCACCAATCATTTGCGCCGCTATGTAGCTCGGTACATCGCTCCATGGAAAATCGCCAACGGAAGCTAGTCCTAATGTTGCAGCTGGATTGAGGTGAGCCCCACTAACTTGTCCAACAGCATAAACACCCATCGCAACACCAAGTCCCCAACCGAGGGCTACAACGATCCATCCACCTCCCTGAGCTTTAGAATCTTTTAAGTTAACGTTTGCAACAACGCCACCACCAAAAATAATTAAAATCATAGTTCCTAATATTTCACCAATAAATGGGGTCAATTTAATCACCTTCCTTTGATTTTAGCTAAAACTCTTCTTTGAGTCTATTCCCTCTTTCTGTCGTTCTAAAAGGGAAATTAAAAAAACCACAACAATCGATCTTATCAATTGATAAGATATGCGTGTGGTTCTCCTCATCTCAGGCACGAGCTATTAACTTATCTACTATTAAACCAAAACAATGTAAGCGATGTCAAGTTGTTTAATCAGGTTGAAAATGTTTCCATAAGTCTTTCTTCGAGGTCGTTACAGCAGCAGCACCACCACTTAACGCCGCTTCCACATCCTCTACTGAACGAATAAATCCTCCTGCGAAAATGGGTACTTTAATTTGTTCATGTAGCTCTTCAAAAACCTGTGGAATGATACCAGGCAATACCTCGACACAGTCTGGCTTCGTATTCCTAACCATACTGTAACTAGTATCAAGAGCCATTGAATCAAGCATAAATAAACGCTGTACAGAAAGAATGCCTCTACGTTTAGCTACGGAAAGAACGCTCGATCTTGTAGAAATTAATCCAGCAGGCTTTACTTCCTGACAGAGAAATTCTGCACCGTGTTCATCATTCCTTAACCCTTGAACTAAATCAGCATGAAGAAGAATCTTTTTCCCTGCTCGATTCCCTTCCTTTATCACCGATTTCAACTGACCAATGTGCGTATCTAAAAGCACGATATATGTATACTTACTGTTCAATAATGTTTCAAAATCACGCATCTTCCTAACAGCAGGCAAAATGCTCTGGTTATGAAATGACATGCACACCCCTCCTTTTCTTATTATCTTACCAGAAAAAGCACTTCCGAATGCGACGAAAAACACGCCCTCACAAGAGGGCGTGCTTTTAGGCTTTATTACGAATAGGTTCGATAATCACTTTATCAATTAACAAGTTCAACAAACCTATAATAAGCGCAGCAAGAATGGCCATCATAAAACCATTAATTACGAAAGCTTCTCCCATTAAAAAGGCCGTTATCATAAGCGTAATAGCATTAATGACAATGAGAAACAGACCCAGAGTGACAATCGTAACGGGAAGCGTAAGTAAAATTAATATTGGCTTCACAAAAACATTCACAATTGCAAGGAGCACGCTTGCCAGTATAGCCGACCCGATTCCTTGAAGGTAAAAACCTTCAAAATATCCTGCTACGACCATTAATACTATACTGTTGACGAGTAAGCTTACAATCCAGTGACGCATCACGATTCCTCCTTACAATTGACCTTAATAGTATAAACTGTTAATTACACCTTATTCGAGCCATTAAAGATACGACACTGAAATCGAACCAGCAGTCGAATTGGCTTCAATTCGATAGTTATGTTCTGATTCTTCTTCTGTTCTAAACTTCTTCAATCGGTGAGAAATTTCTTTCTTCTCGCGAATAATACTCATATGATCAAGGTCAGTCGTAATCGCTCCAATCGTCGATTTTAGATCACCTTTAATATTTATACCCTTTGGCACAACAATTTGAATCGTACCGTTTACTGTTTTAAGGTCTGCACTTCCGCTTACTGGATTGGTAAGAGTATGACGAATAGCTCCGTTCATGGATTGTGCATCCGCTTCAACAAATGTCCCATCAATTGTAATTGGGCCGTTTGCTGTCTCGAGCTCACAAACTTCTCCATTTGTATCTTCTACAGAAATTGCGCCGTTTCCGGTCTCAGCTTCAAGCACTTTCACCGTAGATTTTCGAATGCCAATTTTCCCATTCCCTGTTTTTAACTTCGCTTTCGCAGAGTTCATTCCTTCACCGGTAACGTCACCATTGAAGGTCGTTATCCATACACCTTGATATTCTTTTGCAGGAACATAAATAACTAAATTCACTTTCACATCGGCACGTTCTGATTTAAAAGTTACTTTATCATTATCAACGGAAAAGTACGTTTCACGGAGAAGCTTATCCATGGCATCTTTCTGATTAGACACTCTGTAAACATTAGCGCGACAATCAATTTTTACTTCGTTGCGGTCCCAAGTCTGAAATGAAATTTCCCCATTTCGAACATGAACATCAAGTGTATCCGTCGAAACCTCTGATTGTTCAAAAACATGGGAAACCTCTTCAGAAGAACCAAAGTTGAAATCAAGATCCATATCCTTTACTTTTTGAATGAGCGACTCAACGAATTGACCTACTCTATATGCTGGAGCCGACCGATCTGCGTTAGAATCTGAAGACTTCTCTTGCTTCGTTTCTTCGGATTTTTCGTTTGTGCCAAGAGCTTTTAACAGTTTCGCACCCTCATCAGCTGATATTTTACCGTCTTCAATCATTTTCAAAATCATTCTACGTTCTTCATTCATTCAAAACATCTCCTTTTTTAAATTCGTGTGAACCCCTGTACGATTACCAGCGGAGAACCTGAATACCTTTGACAATGTTCCAAACAAACACAATGACATTTAGTAAACTAAACAATAGAAAACCTAAAATGATCACAACTCCTATATCCATCATAAAAACAGCCACTAACGCAAGAAGGATAGTGAGGAATGGAAGGAGATGAGAAACAATCGAGCGCTTCGCATGGTAAGAAACTTCTTCATCCTTCACCACAAAATAAACGATGATTGGGAAAAGAAACGGTGCGAAAAAAACGCTAAAATAACAAAGGGAGGACATCACTTTCTCAACAGACATAATTGCTTCCCCTTTCAATATTCTCTAACTATCTATACGATTCGTCAAAAAGAAAGTTTCAAAAATGAAAAAGAAAAACGAAAAGACAGCGATCGCTGTCTTTTCCAATTATACTGACTGTGTTTGTTCTAATCTTTTCTTCATCCGATTCTTATCACGCTCTAGAATTGGGGCAAGGTAACTTCCCGTATAGGAACGCTCTTCTTTTACAATTTTTTCTGGTGTGCCGGTTGCAATGATTTCACCACCACCGTCGCCACCTTCAGGTCCAAGATCAATGAGGTAATCAGCGGTTTTGATGACATCTAGATTATGCTCAATAATGAGGACAGAATCACCGTTTTCAACAAGTCTCTGTAAAACTTCCAGTAACCTTGAAATATCGTCTACATGTAATCCCGTAGTCGGTTCATCAAGAATATATAGGGTTTTACCCGTTGAACGTTTGTAAAGTTGTGAAGCTAGCTTCACACGCTGTGCTTCACCACCGGATACGGTTGTTGCAGGCTGACCTAATTTAATATAGCTTAACCCGACATCATAAAGCGTTTGTAGCTTACGATTAATCTTTGGAATGTTTTTAAAGAAATCTAGACCATCTTCTACCGTCATCTCAAGAATATCGGCAATATTCATACCCTTGTATTCAATTTCAAGCGTTTCACGATTATAGCGTTTGCCATGACATACTTCACACGGCACATAAACGTCTGGCAAGAAGTGCATTTCAATTTTAATAATCCCATCACCACGACAGGCTTCACAACGTCCACCTTTGACGTTAAAGCTGAATCGTCCCTTCTTATACCCGCGAACTTTCGCTTCATTTGTTTGTGCAAAAACATCACGAATGTCATCAAAAACTCCTGTATATGTTGCAGGATTTGAACGTGGCGTGCGGCCAATTGGAGACTGATCGATATCAATGACTTTATCCACATTCTCGAGTCCATTTATTTTCTTATGCTCACCTGGTTTATCCTTTGCTTTATGGAGTTTCTGAGCAAGTGCCTTATATAAAATTTCATTAATAAGTGTACTTTTACCAGAGCCAGATACACCCGTTACACAGGTGAATAATCCAATTGGAATCTTCGCCTTAGTGTTTTTTAGATTATTTTCTTTTGCCCCTACTATTTCAATATATCGACCGTCTGGTTTTCGACGCTCACTCGGAACAGGGATAAATTTCTTGCCTGATAAATATTCCCCTGTTAAAGAATCCTGGTCATCCATTATTTCAGCAGGCGAGCCTTCTGACGTAATGTATCCACCATGGGCTCCTGCACCAGGTCCTATATCAATAATATGATCTGCCGCTAACATCGTATCTTCATCATGCTCCACAACGATAAGTGTATTTCCAAGATCCCTCATGTTCTGAAGCGTTGATATTAAACGATCGTTATCACGCTGATGTAGTCCGATAGACGGTTCATCCAATATATACAGTACACCCATTAATCTTGATCCAACCTGTGTTGCAAGTCTAATCCGCTGCGCTTCACCACCGGATAATGTACCAGCTGATCGGTTAAGCGTTAAATAATCCAAACCAACATTGACAAGGAAGCCAAGTCGATCCTGGATTTCTCGTAAAATCATTTTCCCGATTGTAGCTTCTTTTGCAGTTAAATCTAACTGATCAAAAAAGCCAGCAGCATCTTTAATCGCATACTCCGTTGCTTCGCCAATATGCTTCCCATTAATTAAGACAGAGCGAGCTTCTTTCTTTAATCGATAACCTTTACAAGTTGGACAAGGTTTTTGTGCCATATAGGCTTCCATTTGCTCACGGATATAATCAGAACTAGTTTCACGATAGCGTCGTTCAACGTTTGGAATAACTCCTTCAAAAGGAACGTTATTTTCACGAACCTGCCCAAAATCATTTTCATAACGGAAGTAAACTTTTTCCCCATCGCTACCATAAAGCACTTTATCGAGCTGTGCTCTAGGAATTTTGTCTACTGGGGTATCCATATCAATTCCAAAATGATTACAAACACTTTGAAGTAGCTGCGGGTAGTAATTGGAACTTACCGGCTCCCAAGGTGCAATGGCATGTTCTCGAAGGGATTTGTCCCAATCCGGTATGACTAGGTCAAGATCCACTTCAAGTTTCAGTCCTAAGCCGTCACAAGAAGGACAAGCACCAAATGGACTGTTAAAAGAAAATAATCTCGGCTCCAATTCCCCGATTGAAAAACCACAGTACGGACAGGAATGATGCTGATTGAAAAGAAGCTCTTCCTGCCCCATCACATCTACGATCACCTGGCCACCACCAAGATTAAGGGCGGTTTCAAGTGAATCTGCTAATCTTGATTGAACGCCTTCTTTCACTACAATACGATCAATCACAACTTCAATGGAATGTTTCTTGTTTTTTTCTAGCGAGATCTCATCCGCAACTTCCATCATCTCTCCATCTACTCGTACGCGAACATAGCCTTGCTTCTTAATATCTTCTAATACTTTCACATGTTCGCCTTTACGACCTGAAACGACTGGGGATAGAATTTGGAGCTTAGTTCGCTCTTCATAAGTCAGTATCCGATCAACCATTTGCTCGATCGTCTGTGACGTAATTTCTACGCCATGACGTGGACAAACAGGACGTCCGATTCTTGCAAATAGGAGACGGAGGTAGTCATAAATCTCGGTTACCGTTCCAACCGTTGAACGAGGGTTACGACTCGTTGTCTTTTGATCAATGGAAATGGCGGGAGACAGACCTTCAATAGCATCTACATCCGGCTTATCCATCTGTCCAAGGAATTGTCTTGCATATGCTGATAACGATTCAACATACCGTCTCTGTCCTTCTGCATAAATCGTATCAAATGCTAGAGATGATTTCCCTGATCCTGACAAGCCTGTTACAACAACAAGCTTATCTCTTGGGATCGATACATCTATATTTTTTAAATTATGGGCTCTGGCCCCTTTGACGACGATCTCATCGTTTGCCATCTGTTCGTCATCCTTCCGCTTTAAGCTCTAATAGTAGGTCACGAAGTTCTGCAGCACGTTCGAAATTCAGTTCTCGTGCAGCTTCCTTCATTTCAGTTTCCACATTTTCAATCACTTTAGCACGCTCTTGCTTCGTCATCTTACCTTGCTTAGGAATCTTGTATTCTTCTCCATCTTCAGCTGCAACCGTTGCTCTTATACCTTCACGCACTTTCTTTTGAATTGTTGTAGGCGTAATGCCGTATTTTTCGTTGTATTCTTGTTGAATTTCTCTTCTACGACTCGTTTCATTCATTGCCACTTCCATTGAATTGGTGATTTTATCAGCATACAAGATAACATGGCCACCTGAATTTCGAGCAGCACGTCCGATTGTTTGAATTAAAGAACGCTCAGATCGTAAGAACCCTTCCTTATCTGCATCTAAAATTGTAACAAGAGATACTTCTGGGATATCGAGACCTTCCCTTAGAAGGTTAATACCAACAAGAACATCAAATACACCCAATCGGAGATCACGAATAATTTCAATTCTTTCGAGAGTCTTTATTTCAGAGTGAAGGTATCGTACCTTTACCCCCATTTCAAGCAAATAATCCGTTAAATCCTCTGACATCTTTTTCGTGAGCGTCGTCACAAGTACCCGTTCATTACGTGCAGACCGCTGATTGATTTCATCTAATAGGTCATCAATCTGACCTTCGATTGGACGAATTTCAATCGTCGGATCAAGAAGACCGGTTGGGCGAATAATTTGTTCGACGACTTTGGTTGAATGCTCTTCTTCATAGGTACCTGGCGTTGCAGATACATAAACAAATTGATGAGCCTTCTCTTCAAATTCTTCAAAGCGAAGAGGGCGATTGTCTTTTGCTGATGGTAAGCGGAAGCCATGATCCACTAGCACACCTTTTCTTGCCTGGTCTCCATTGTACATTCCTCTTACTTGGGGAAGCGTAACGTGAGATTCATCAACCATAATTAAGAAATCATCTGGAAAGTAGTCCATTAATGTATATGGCGTTGCTCCTGCTTCTCTTAGTGTCAAATGTCTAGAATAGTTTTCAATTCCTGAACAAAAGCCCATTTCAGCCATCATTTCAATATCGTATCTCGTTCGCTGTTCAAGACGCTGAGCTTCAAGAAGTTTGCCTTCTTCATTTAAAATCTTCAGTCTCTCTTCAAGCTCAGCTTCAATTCGCTGTATCGCGATTTTTAACTTTTCTTCACGGGTAACGAAGTGGGAAGCCGGGAATATAGCCACGTGCTCTCTTTCTCCAAGAATTTCACCTGTTAGGGAATTCACTTCAGTAATTCGATCAATTTCATCTCCAAAAAATTCGACGCGAATACAGTGTTCATCTCGTGAGACAGGGAAAATTTCCACAACGTCTCCTCTAACGCGGAACGTACCACGTGTGAAATTAATATCATTCCGGGAATATTGAATATCGACCATATCGCGCAACAGTTGATCACGATCTTTTTCCATTCCTTTTCGAATTGAAAGTACTAGACTTCTGTATTCCTCTGGATTACCAAGACCATAAATACAAGAAACACTTGCTACAATAATGACGTCATTACGCTCAAACAAACTTGATGTTGCAGAGTGTCGTAGTTTATCTATTTCGTCATTAATACTTGCATCTTTTTCGATGAATGTATCCGATTGAGGTATGTACGCTTCTGGTTGATAATAATCATAATAGCTTACAAAATATTCCACAGCGTTATGCGGAAAGTACTCCTTAAATTCACTATATAATTGACCAGCAAGCGTTTTATTGTGCGCAATAATGAGGGTCGGTTTATTCACCTCTTGTATCACGTTAGACATTGTGAACGTTTTACCAGTTCCTGTTGCGCCGAGCAACGTTTGATGGCGTTCATTATTATGAACACCTTGTACAAGTTTCTTAATGGCTTCAGGCTGGTCGCCTTGAGGCTCATAATCAGATACCAACTCGAACTTTTTTTCCACCATCTTCGCCTCCGTTCCTATCATCCATGTCACTTATTATATCACAGAATATGGTTTAAACTTCAATTAAAGCGAACTGATATTCGCATTTTATTTTCAAGGTTATCTTTCTCTTCATACAAAACTATTGTATGCTGTTAAAGGTTGATTCACAGTGTAGCGGAATTCACGCAGTACTAAGTTTTACTACAAAGGAGTTTTAACATTGCTGCTTTTATGGGCTTTACCACTTGGCCTCTCAATCGGTGCTGTCTCAGGATTTTTTGGCGTAGGCGGGGGATTTCTCCTCACACCTATTCTTTTGTTACTTGGTTATTCACCTGCAACAGCAATCACCATTAGCCTTCTTTATAGCATGAGCACTTCGATTTCTGGATCTTTGAAGTATATTCAAAGTAAAAGAATTCTATGGAAAGTGACTCTTTTTCTATCGATTAGTGGCATGATCGGAACACAGGTTGCTAAACCACTTGTCTTATATTTGGAAGAGAGCAAAATCGATGGTCCAGTTATCTCAATCTTATATATCGTTCTTCTCGCATACTTTTCCATATCCATGCTTTCCAAAGGACAAACTATAGATGAAGAAAATGTTTCTATTTCTGTTTCCCCTCTTCGAACAATTTTAATCGGCTTACTAGGCGGATTTATTTCTTCTACTCTTGGAGTGGGGGGGCGGTTTTGTCATGGTACCACTATTAATTCATGTACTACGTCTTCCGCCACGACTTGCAGTGGGTACATCTTTAACTTCCATCTTCTTCATTGTATTGACCGGTTTCTTCTCATATATTCAAACGGTTACCATTCCGATCACCCTTGCCATTCTCTTAGTGATTGGAGCGATCATTGGAGCTAGAATCGGAGCAGAAATGACAGATTCTTTCACTGAAACCACATTAAAAAATCTTCTTGGCATTCTTTACTTTTTTACGTTAGTTAGTATTCTATTACAGCTATTCCATCAGTCGATTTCAGGCCTACTCATTCTATTTCTCTATATTATTTGCCTAATGCGTCTCTTCATTTACCAGTATTGGACGAAAAAGAAGCGCCTATTCTTTTTAAAATAGGCGCTACTTCATTTTTTTCTTATTTTGTTTTTGTGTTTTCATTGAAAAATAAAATCCAACAAGCGCTGACAAAATCGTTAAGACAATCAAATGTATCGGATGATCGATTCCACCAAACACAGCCCACATAAATAAAATCGTTAACCCGAAACTAACGTAAGTATTATATGTAACTCGCGTAAACACGACCATGATAATTGCCGGAACGAATAAAGCAATTAATATTCCTTGCATACTGGTAAGTTCCCCTCTCTAATCACAACTTCTCCCCCATCTTACAACAAGTTAGGGAGAGAATGCTATGATCAGAAAAGAAAACTCATCATTGTAAAGTCGTTTCTTA
>NZ_JBITPM010000027.1:0-3099 GCF_050467905.1 Pseudalkalibacillus sp. NRS-1564
GTCTGACTCAAAAGCCTCCAACGCTTGTCGGATTTAAACGGCTTACTTCGCTTTTCGTTTAGGTTAAGCCCTCGATCGATTAGTATTCGTCAGCTCCACGTGTTGCCACGCTTCCACCCCGAACCTATCTACCTCATCATCTCTAAGGGATCTTACCAGCTTCATGCTGTGGGAAATCTCATCTCGAGGGGGGCTTCATGCTTAGATGCTTTCAGCACTTATCCCTTCCACACGTAGCTACCCAGCTATGCTCCTGGCGGAACAACTGGTACACCAGCGGTGTGTCCATCCCGGTCCTCTCGTACTAAGGACAGCTCCTCTCAAATTTCCTGCGCCCGCGACGGATAGGGACCGAACTGTCTCACGACGTTCTGAACCCAGCTCGCGTACCGCTTTAATGGGCGAACAGCCCAACCCTTGGGACCTACTTCAGCCCCAGGATGCGATGAGCCGACATCGAGGTGCCAAACCTCCCCGTCGATGTGGACTCTTGGGGGAGATAAGCCTGTTATCCCCAGGGTAGCTTTTATCCGTTGAGCGATGGCCCTTCCATGCGGAACCACCGGATCACTAAGCCCGACTTTCGTCCCTGCTCGACTTGTAGGTCTCGCAGTCAAGCTCCCTTGTGCCTTTACACTCTGCGAATGATTTCCAACCATTCTGAGGGAACCTTTGGGCGCCTCCGTTACACTTTAGGAGGCGACCGCCCCAGTCAAACTGCCCACCTGACACTGTCTCCGCACCGGATCACGGTGCTGGGTTAGAATGTCAGTACAGCCAGGGTAGTATCCCACCGACGCCTCCATCGAACCTGGCGGTCCGACTTCTATGGCTCCTACCTATCCTGTACAAGCTGTACCAAAATCCAATATCAGGCTACAGTAAAGCTCCATGGGGTCTTTCCGTCCTGTCGCGGGTAACCTGCATCTTCACAGGTACTATAATTTCACCGGGTCTCTCGTTGAGACAGTATCCAAGTCGTTGCACCTTTCGTGCGGGTCGGAACTTACCCGACAAGGAATTTCGCTACCTTAGGACCGTTATAGTTACGGCCGCCGTTTACTGGGGCTTCGATTCAGAGCTTCTCCCGTAAGGGATAACCCCTCCTCTTAACCTTCCAGCACCGGGCAGGTGTCAGCCCCTATACTTCGCCTTACGGCTTTGCAGAGACCTGTGTTTTTGCTAAACAGTCGCTTGGATCTTTTCACTGCGGCTCCCCTGGGCTATAAACCCGAGGAAGCACCCCTTCTCCCGAAGTTACGGGGTCATTTTGCCGAGTTCCTTAACGAGAGTTCTCCCGATCGTCTTAGGATTCTCTCCTCGCCTACCTGTGTCGGTTTGCGGTACGGGCACCTTTTTCCTCACTAGAGGCTTTTCTTGGCAGCGTAGAATCAAGGACTTCGGTACTAAATTTCCCTCGCCATCACGACTCAGCCTTCATGGTGAACGGATTTGCCTATTCACCAGCCTAATCGCTTGGACGCGCATTTCCAGCAGCGCGCTCTCCCTATCTTTCTGCGTCCCCCCGTCGTTCAAACGGAAAGGAGGTGGTACAGGAATATCAACCTGTTATCCATCGCCTACGCCTTTCGGCCTCGGCTTAGGTCCCGACTAACCCTGAGCGGACGAGCCTTCCTCAGGAAACCTTGGGCTTTCGACGGACAAGATTCTCACTTGTCTTTCGCTACTCATACCGGCATTCTCACTTCTAAGCGCTCCACCAGTCCTTTCGGTCTGACTTCACAGCCCTTAGAACGCTCTCCTACCATTGTCGTAAGACAATCCACAGCTTCGGTGATACGTTTAGCCCCGGTACATTTTCGGCGCAGCGTCACTCGACCAGTGAGCTATTACGCACTCTTTAAATGATGGCTGCTTCTAAGCCAACATCCTGGTTGTCTAAGCAACGCCACATCCTTTTCCACTTAACGTATACTTTGGGACCTTAGCTGGTGGTCTGGGCTGTTTCCCTCTCGACTACGGATCTTATCACTCGCAGTCTGACTCCCGCGGATAAATCGTTGGCATTCGGAGTTTGACTGGATTCGGTAATCCGGTAAGGACCCCTAGTCCAATCAGTGCTCTACCTCCAAGATTCTTGCCGCGAGGCTAGCCCTAAAGCTATTTCGGAGAGAACCAGCTATCTCCAGGTTCGATTGGCATTTCACCGCTACCCACACCTCATCCCCGCATTTTTCAACATGCGTGGGTTCGGGCCTCCATTCAGTGTTACCTGAACTTCACCCTGGACATGGGTAGATCACCTGGTTTCGGGTCTACGACCACGTACTATTTCGCCCTATTCAGACTCGCTTTCGCTGCGGCTCCGCCTTCTCAGCTTAACCTTGCACGGGATCGTAACTCGCCGGTTCATTCTACAAAAGGCACGCTGTCACCCATTAACGGGCTCCAACTAGTTGTAGGCACACGGTTTCAGGTTCTTTTTCACTCCCCTTCCGGGGTGCTTTTCACCTTTCCCTCACGGTACTGGTTCACTATCGGTCACTAGAGAGTATTTAGCCTTGGGAGATGGTCCTCCCGGATTCCGACGGGGTTTCACGTGTCCCGCCGTACTCAGGATCCGTCTCGGAGGGCATCGGATTTTGACTACAGGATTGTTACCTTCTCTGATGGACCTTTCCAGGTCGCTTCGTCTATCCGTGCCTTTGTAACTCCAAAGAGACGTCCTACAACCCCAGAGGGCAAGCCCTCTGGTTTGGGCTGATTCCGTTTCGCTCGCCGCTACTCAGGAAATCGCGTTTGCTTTCTCTTCCTCCGGGTAATGAGATGTTTCAGTTCCCCGGGTCTGCCTTCCATTCCCTATGTATTCAGAAATGGATACCATCCTATTAAAGATGGTGGGTTCCCCCATTCGGAAATCTCCGGATCAAAGCGTACTTACAGCTCCCCGAAGCATATCGGTGTTCGTCCCGTCCTTCTTAGGCTTCTAGTGCCAAGGCATCCACCGTGCGCCCTTAGTAGCTTAACCTTCGATTTGTTAGGCATTACTGCCATAACGCATCAGTTATTACTAAGTTATTGCATAAAAAATAATTATTGGATGTCGTTGTTTGTGCTATCTAGTTTTCAAGGAACAAG
>NZ_JBITPM010000029.1:0-100597 GCF_050467905.1 Pseudalkalibacillus sp. NRS-1564
TTTTTCACTGGTCTCGGACGGTTCTGGTGATTCCACTTCATAAATAAAAGAAGCATTCATTATTGGAATAATGAATGCTTCTTTTAACGTTTTTCGAAATATTGCATTATGAGAACCATCCCCGCGATGCTTAGATGCTCAATTTATTGCATCATGAGAACCGTTCCCACGAGGCTAAAGCGATAATTCTTAATGCAACATAATTACTCCATTTCTTCCATCACTAAATCAAGTAGAAAATCTCCAAAGTCGTTCGCAATTAACTCATAAATTTGATTCTCTATTTCTACACCCGTATCAAAAGAAACTATTTGTGGTTCTCCCGTATCATCCAGTTGATTAAAATCCAAACAGTATAGTTCACCGAATCCACTATCGTAAATAACTAAAAGGTGATTAGGAAGATATATATTCTTGCGTTCTGTTAATGTATACCATATTGCATCCGGAACCGCAGAATTTTCAAAATCTCGGTCAATTATTCCATAGATCTCTTGAGAACCAAAATTACCAGCTCCAAATGTTTTTAAAAAGTCAAGATATGCGCCGGTAAACTTAAAGCCTAACTCTTGCTCCGCTAACTGTATTAATTCATTTGAACGACCTCCAACAAAGTCGGCTGTATCCTCTTCATTTAAAATATATTTTTTTGCTTTATGATAATGATCAATACTCATCTTTATGATTCACTCCCAAATATATAGTCATTGTATCTATTTTTCCAATATTCACTTCGCCATTTGTTAAATTCTTTCCTATTAATACCAGAAGGGATTTTATTTGGATTGATATGAATTACGAGACTATTTTCTTTATGAAAGGTTGATGTAACCTCTGCTATAGAACTTTCATTTCGCTGAGTAGTGTGATGAAGATTTATTGATTTTCCATCAGGGCCAAGTGGAGCTAAACCTTTTTTCATCCTATCGAGATTTGTTCTTCCTCGCGCATCTTTTTTATTAGGATTAATAATATCGTCTCTTTGATAAACTTTTATATGATTAAATTCAATAGTCTTATCCCAATAATTATACCCACTGAATTTCCTACTAGTACCCTTCCCACCATAAACCCGATCAATCTCAGTCTTAATCCGAGAAACCGGATCATTCCACACATTATAAGGTGCGCCACTTTTAGAAACCGAAGTTCCCCCAGCACCCGCTCCAGCTAACGCCGGTTGAGCACTCTTCCCATCAACCTTAACACTCTTCGCGGCATCCGCAACATCGTCAATCGTTTTTGCGGTTGTTCCAATTTTGCCGAGACCTTTGTCTCCTATGGCTCCAATTCCTAATGATGTTAGACCGTAAGTAATGAATGCCGTTCGACTTTCGGCATCCCCGTTCACAAAGTCTCGATCCCAGGCTTCTTTAAATCCTTGCCACATGTATTTCGGTACATCCAACACCTTTTGAACGTTGCCTTTTGGATCACCAAAGATGTTCTTATAGAAGTTTATCGTTTCTAAGCTTTTAAATAGTAATTCAGGGAGATCTTCTTCATCGCGATATACAGCAAGGTTCGGTCCGAATGCTTTTTCACCTAATGCGTTAAGATCCTTAAATCCCTCAATCATATCTTCCACGGCATTCCCGCTTCCAACCTGCACACCTTTTACCACATCACCCAAAAAGCTCCGTGCCGTATTCCGCGCTTCATCAATCTTCTGCTGCGTCTCTCCCCACCAGCGATCCACATAGTTTGAGTACCTGACCACACTATGCGACACATCCTGGCGGACATCGTCTAGATAAGTCGTCGTTTTTGATAAAGGATCAAGCACGACACTTTCATACGTTTGCTTCATCCTACTCTGAATCACCTTTGGGTTTAAGGTATATTGCATATCTGGAAACACTTCTCCAAATGCACCACCGTATGAAGCCGTCAGTGGATTTTTTCCAAAAAGACGTTCGCTCCAGCTTAATGCTTCTCCCGTGATAGGATCATTATTCTGAAACAGCTTGTTTAAACCACTAAATTTTAATGCCATAAGACCAAACTTTGCCGAAAGCGAGTGATCTTCTTCCGTCATTTTTCTCTCAGTTAATTTCACTGCCGCCTGCAGGTCATGGAGCTTGTCTCGGTATTTGCGCATTTCATATTGCAACTCCGCTTGAAGGGCATCAATCTTACCGGTGTTCGCGCCCGTGATGTTCATTAGAAGAGATTGATAGTTCCATTTAAAATCGCTAATCGCTTCATCTGCTTTTCGCTCGGCATCCTGGATGCCGCTTGCTAGCTGGTCTAATTGTTCTGGTTTAATTGCTATTCTCGTCACTTCAAGCCCTCCGCTTTCTGAAGAAGTCGGTCGATTTCTTCGTTAATTGCAGAGGTCAGTTCCTCATGAACCGCATACACACTTTGAGAGGCTTGTTCGAGTTCTCCGATAAGCGATTCATATGCTTCACGTGCCTCACCAACCCAATTCGACGAATAAGTCGAATGATGGTGATCAAAAACTCGTTTACTATCATCGATATCAAATCTAGCTTCCCTTACCTTTCCTAGATACGCTTCCAACGCCTCGGCTTCTGCCCGATACTTCATACGCTCTAAATAACGTTTAAATTCTTCTAGTTCGTTTAGCACCGCAACCTCCTTTTCGACCAAACCTCGTTTCACAACAAATGAAGTCTATGTGTACGTCTAGTTAGGTATAGCCGCTGTATTGTCGAGCAGGAAATGCACGCTCTCATATCTTCCATTAATTTCTAAACTTAGAATACCCTCTCTTTCCCTCCTTTTCTATGTCTTTCGACGCATTCCACAAAAATAGTCCTTTTCTACCAAGAGAAAAGGACTATTCCTATGAACCTCTTATGCTGTTTACAAGCGTATCTACTTACTTTCGTTTCTACTCACCCGATCCATCACTTCCACCAAACGCTCCGGTTCCCGTGATCCAATCAAAACCTTCTCACCGTTCACTTCCATCAAAACGCCCTGCTTCCCGCTAATGGAATAAGCCTTCTCACCACTAAAATTCCATCGGATCCCCCATCCACCAAACCTTCGTAGTGGCCGGTAGTTCAAACTCTCATAATGCGTTATATCCTTATATAAGAAAACACGGGGTGTCAGATGAAATGGGACAAATCGCACATAAACCCCATCATCCCTCACCTCAGTAATGAGTCGCAGCCATCCGAGCATAACGATTGGAAAAGCAATTCCGAAAATAATCCATAACATGATCACTTCCATATCAGTACCTGGCTTACTCCCAAATGGAATGCCCATCACGACCTGACGGAAAAAGCCAATCCACATTAATATCGCGATGCCTATTACAATCGCCCAGATCCAGACCTGGTTTGGACGCTGGACTTCTTTGTAGTGGATTTCCTGGTTCAATATCATCAGCCCCTCCCTATCCCTATACTAAAAATGACACCCTGAGCGAACAGATACTCTTCCATCACGCTTTAAAGTATGCTACAGGGACTCAAGTTAGAAAGCAGGTTGATGAAAGTAACTTTGTTAACCTCATCTCGGCAACGTAAAAAACCCCTTACTCTCACTATAGTTCCCCGCAAGCCTGCCAAGAGGAGAAAGCTTTTCGAGATCGATTTTATAGTTTCCTAGATACACCTCATCCTGAATATGATAGTGCTTCATTTCCCCAAGAACAAGGGCATTCGATCCAAGCGGAATAATTTGATGGAGCTTGCATTCCATATGAATCGCCGCTTCTTTCACCCGCTTCGGTTGCACCGTCTTACTATCGATCGGTGTTAACCCAGCATGCTCAAATTCATCGACTTCCGCAGGTACGTTCTCTGCACTTTTTTGCATTTCGTTTCCAAGCGAACTCGACACCACATTGATGACAAATTCTTGTTGCGATCGGATATTTGCGAGCGTATCCTTATCCGTACCCTCACGCTCCCCCGTCCCTGGTCCGATGGAGATCGCGAGAATGGTAGGCCGGATGGAAGCAACGGTAAAGAAACTAAATGGTGCTAAGTTATGAACGCCGTCTTCAGACACGGTTGATACCCAGGCGATCGGTCTTGGAACAACGGAGCCGGTCAGTAGTTTGTAGATATCTTTGGTTTTTAAGTCGGAAGGGGTTACGTCCATTGGTTTCACTCCTCATGTGATGACTTATGCACTATTTTCACTAAGCTCTTTTTCCTTGAATTTAATACTCTTCAACCATTGGAGGAACTCATCTTCTTTACTATTATCCTTGCAGCTATTATTGGTTTCTAGACATTGAATGTAATAAGAAATAAGAATACCACCCGTATCTCTCGAGTTTTGTACGTACGCTAGATACCCATAGTTATCTTTTCTATTAAATTTCCCATAATGAAGATCAGCCGTATCGTTGTCTATTTGTTGAAAATCTACATCTTCAGCAATGCTACCTAAAAGAGATATATTCGTCTCTAGATTATCTTTTTTTAAATGGCTAATATACTCAGAAGTAATCCCAATATTATAAGATGAACTTTCAATGCCAATCGAAAGCTGTTCAAATCCCTCGTCTTTCGAATAACCCTTTTCACCGATTACTCCCGATTTCGGGAAATTCATTTCATAACGATTAATACCAGAAACAAATGAGTAATAACCATCCTCTACCTCTTCCGTTGATTTCAAAAAACTTCTCGTAAATTCATCCTGCATCGCTCTAGTATCAGGTAAATCTTCAGTAGACACTTTTTCGGGATTCGTGATTGGTTTGTCATTTCCTATTTGACAACCTCCTATAAAGAGAATCATACATAAGAAAACGAGCTTAACTATCGATTTCACAATAAAAACCTCCGATTCTGTTAAGTCTTAGAATCGTCGGGACGGTTCTATCGATTCCATCTCCAAAATTAAAGGAGCATCAATTATACTAATAATTAATGCTCCACTACCTTTTTTCGAAATATCGCATCATAAAAACCGTCCCGGCGAAGCGATATACCCTTTACGTATCACCTACTATATTTTTCTAGACTCTTATTCACCTACCATACCGTCATTATCATTATCACGCATATAAGGATATAACCAATGATCATCGTCACTTGTCCATTACCATTTGTATCAATACTAGAAATATCACCCTCTGTGTCTGAAGGCGTTGAATCGTCAGGCTCGCTCTCAGTTAATCCGAGTGATGCGTTGACTTCATCAGGGTTCACATTATCAAATGTATCAACGATCTCATTTCCGTTCAAAGTATACGTGTACTGATAACTTGAAGGTATCTGCTTTTCCGTATCCGAATAGGTGATAATGGCTTCGAAATCCGTAGCTTCACCTGCGCTACGGATCGCGTCTTCCATATAAGCTTGATCACCATGTCGGTTAAGTGTACTCTCTTGTGGGGTAATGTTATAAGCATTCGATACCCCTCCGAGAGAATCAGCAATAATATGTCCTTCGTCTAACACGTCACTTTCGACGCCCGGAACCTTTGCCTCATCAGAATAGTACCTGCCAGACGATAATACAGGTTCGTTACCATCATCTTGTAGAATGATTTCGTCAGCAACGACACGTACGAGTTGTCCGTATTCATTCGTAAATGCCCAATATTCACGGTCACCGTACCCAATATCAACGACGACGTTAGGTTCTCGATGTCCAGACAAATCTCCACCATCAACTTCAATAAGTTCGTATCCTGAGAACTGTTCATCTTCTGTTGGGTCTGGTGTTTCCTCTTCTACTGGCTCATCAACAACCGTAGTGTTCGATTCTCCTTTTTCACTATTTTCATTTGTTTCAACTGTACTTACTTCTTGTGTATTTGTTTCTGCATCTTTATTGGATGCCTTTTCTAAATTGGTACAACCAACTATAAAAATGATCGTTAAAAATAAGATGAAATAGTTCATTTTCGTTTTCATATTAGAACGCTCCTATAATAGGGAAATTTCGTAATGTTAAAAAAATCAAAAGAAAGAGTAAAAATGGAACCATAATTTCTTCTAACACTTTTATTATCCATTACTTTAATAGTTTAATTTTACCACATTAAATAACTTCAAAAGCATTCAGAAAAAATACACTATTCATTTCAAAAAATAGTTTTGCAGCTTATTCTTAAAAAGCTTCCAAGTCTAATCCCCAAACATCCACGATTTCGAATCATCAAAATGAATTGCCAAAATCCTCTTCTATCAACATTGGCTCACATCACACTCTCAATATAATCCCCATTTCCTCTCACAATCTGAAGCCCCTGCTTCTCTAATTCCAGCCACAAATATCGATCCAGCGCATAAGGTTCTTTTTGTTGAAGGGAAAGCAATGCTTTCTCGGTAAGCAACAGTTCATAAGAGCGGTTTTCCTTTTTAACAACGACCTCATAGTCAATCAACTTCATCACGATCACTTCATACGCCTCATCCCACTCCTTAAGTTGACGCTCAATGACTTCTGCAACGTGTAACAAAAAACTTTCCCCTTCATAACTTTTCGCCATGATGCTTCGTGCAAATCGATTGACGTTCACAAACTCATCCCCCTTATTCTCATAAACAAGGTATTCAACAATTGAACAAAAAAGGCCCTTCATCGCAAATGAATGCAACAAAGAGCCTCCGCTATCCGTGCGTTATCATTCAAAGCCATGCTTTGCAGGTTGGAGCACCTTACCGCCTGGCAGGTTGCTGTGAAGTCAGTGAGCCCTTACTCTCGTTCACTCCTGATAACCTTATTTAGTTGGTATTAGTTTACTTCTTCATTTGGAAACTGTCCATTTTGAATAAAAATCAGATAAAACTACCGCAGAGACTTTTCACTCATACCTATTTAATCCTCCACATCAATCAAATAAACCCGCTCATCAAACCCACCACGAATTTCTCTCTTCTCCCTACGGACTTCTTCCAATTCTTCAATGGAAGAATGATGCACCTCAACTAATGAATAGATCAACTCAAGCACATCCGCCAGTTCTTCAACCGCATGACTATCTTCCTGAGCTTCAAGATACTCCTGTAGTTCTTCTTTTAACTTTACCTGCAGCTCTTTTTTATACTCAGCCTCCTCAAGAATTTCGGTATGAAACTTGTTCCCGTTTGCACGAATGATCTCTGGAATCCGATCTCTCACTAGCTTGTTGTTGGTAGGCATTCCCTTCTCCCCTTTGAATTGTCAGTTAATTTAATAATAATATAAGACAATCTAAATTGGAAAGGAATTGCTGGATTAATCTACATTATAGATAGCAACTCATAGATCTGCTTAAATACAATAGCTGGATTTTGAGGTCTGCTTTTGTTTTTGATGAGTTTTTCTATTTCACTATGTACTACATGAATATTACGATGGCGTTTGACAGAACCCGGACAATAATAAAATATAGTATTTCATTGTATTCCCATTGCTTAGGTCTATAGATGGCACTTCTTACAAATACTGTATCCACCTTGGCTCTAGCTCCTATTTTATAGTAAAATGTTTTATAGATATACTTCTATATTAAGGGGTCTAAAGTATGAACATTAAAGAGAAAGAATTAGAAATACTAAATGAACTATGTAAAGAGAATGATTTAAACACGAAAGGTGTTTATCAAATTATTAGACAAGCTGAAAAAATATCCTATGAAAATGTTTCTGATCGAGCTCGTCGAAAAGAATATAGTGATTTAATAGACTTTCATTTAAGAAGGGATAGCTAATGCTTTTAAAGAAGCTCGTTTTTGATAACTATAAAACCTACTATGGTCATCAGGATGTGGATCTTTACATCCCCCCTGAGGAACGTGAAAAAGGCAAAAACATTATCTTATTAGGTGGTTTGAACGGGGCTGGTAAAACCACTATTCTAAAAGCAATTTTGTATGTCTTATTTGGTAAAAGAGGAATATCTGAGAGCGAACATAAGAGATTGTTCTCAAACGTCATTAACAATACCTTCTTCGAAGAGGGCGGGCGATCTTGCTCTGTTACATTGGTGTTGGAAACCGAACAAAAAGAGGAATGGGAATTAAAAGTAAGATGGGGCTTTGACTATTTGAAACGACTGACTCACGAAGAGCGCTCGATCCTCGTTAGAAGACCTGGTATAAGGCAGGGTAAGAAGGTACAAATAGATAACATTGAAGTATATAACCGATTTATCGATAAAATTATTCCTTATCATTCAGCTCCATTCTTCATCTTTGACGGTGAAGAAATTAAAGATATTATCTTAAGACAAAACAGCAGCGAAATGACTGAAGCAATTCATAAAATCACTGGTATGCAGGCCTACAACCAGTTATTAGATGATTTAGATAAGATGATTCGAAGTCTTGAACAGGATTTATCAAGATCAGTAAGTAAATCAAAGCTTTCAAACATTAATAACGAACTTGAGAAAGTTGAAGATGAAATTCAGACTTTACGAGAAAAGAAAGAAACAAGAAGTAAGGAACTGGATGAGCTAAAGAGCGAGATTGAAACAGTGAAGAATCAACGTAACGATAAACTGAAAAACAATTCTAGATCAAGAGAAGAGTTGATCAAACGCCAATCATCAATAGATGCTAAGTTACAAAACATGAAAACTGAGTTTCGTAACCTCTTCTTGAATGAAGGCGTCAATACAATCCTCAACTCGAAAATTAACACATTAAAAAAACAGTTAAGAAATGAACAAGCGTTAAAAAACAAGCGAGTAATCGCTAATGCTTCCCTTACACCTTACCATGACTTTATGAACAAGTTATTGAGTGAAACCATTACTCCTCCTCTAAATGAACAGCAATTAAACCAAATAAAAGAAATTGGTGAAGGCATCTGGATGAAGGATAATGACATAAAAGAATTCAATCAAGAAGCAAAAGAACTTCATGACCTATCTACTAATACGTTTAACTACCTTACTAACCTTCAATCGAATGGTTCGGAAAAATATTCATCAAAGCAAACAGAAATTGATCGATTAACAAATCAATTGGAAAGCTTGGAAACGGAGCTTAGAAACGCTCCAGAGTCAGTGGATATTTCAAATGAAAACAAACAAATTGACGATTTAACCAAAGTACTCGGGGAAAAAGAAGTTCGATTTAAATCTACCAGAAGGAAGTTAAAGAAAGCTACTGAATCAAGAACTGCATTAACGAGTCAGCTTACAAGGCTTAATGATCAAGGTAGTGATTATGAGGATGTAGTGAATCAGCTCGAGACAGTTAAGAAATTATATAATGTTGTCAGTGGTTATATCGAGAAAATGACAGAGCTAAAAGCAAATTATATTAAAGAAGAATTCAGCAATATGCTAACAAAACTCTTCCGAAAGAAATACGAATTTGGAAAAATTGAATTCGATATTCGCTCTTATACTGTTAAACTATACAGTGATCAAATGCAGGAAATCAGTATTCAGGATCGCTCCGCAGGGGAAATGCAAATGATCTCTTCTGCACTAATCTGGGCATTAACAAAAGCATCTGATTTGTCTCTTCCAATGGTAATTGATACACCACTTGGTCGATTGGATAGTTTCCATCGAAACCATTTGATCAACCATTACTACAAAGAGTTAAGTGAACAAGTCATCATCTTATCAACAGACACAGAGATAACAAAAGACTATGTCGACTTCATGAAAGAGCATTCTCACAAACAATATATGCTAGATTATGACGAGGATAAAAAGTACACGGTCATTCGAAAAGGGTACTTTGACTTAATAAAGGTGTGAATATAATTGGGTAACAAAAAACTGAGCTTATCTGGAACTGGGAAAGAAATTCTCGATCAACTTTGTGATCAAATTGATATTGACCGTCCACTTGGAATCAACTTAGCTATTGCAAAAGGAATATCTAAAGCTAATGGACCTGTTTCCAAAGACTTTAAAGACAACAAACCAAAATGGACAATCCCTGAAAACGTCATTAAAGGGAACCAATTCCTCTTATACAAGCATCTAATTATCCAGGAACTTTCTAAATCGTTAGATGACGGCGCAATTCAAGAATACTTATTACTTTTCATTGAATCTGGATTGAGAATCATTAAAGCTGAAATTGATGACCTAACCTCAATGGAAGATTATCAATTAACCATACTAAATTAAAAAAGTGTCTCATTAGTTGTAGAAACTAATGAGACACTTTTATTTTACATTCGATCTTGTAATGGAATAATATCAACTACAGTAACGACTGGCTTAGACAACTCGCCACCATTTGTTTGTATTGGACCATGTACAATACATTGTCCTTTTTTAAGCTCAGATAATTTCTTCTCCCACTGTTTCTTTTCATGCTGATCGTTTGAAAGACTAGTAGCAATACTCGAGATTTCTTGTTCAGGAGGTGAAAAATAAACCTTCTCCCCCGAATTCTGAAGTCTAGCTAATTCGTCTGTATCAAGTTGGGATTTCAAGAACTGTGTCGCATACCATGCAGACCAACCAAATTTCCTGCCTTCAGTTAGGATTCTAGCAGAAGGAGATTTCTCAGTATGGTCAAGGTTCTGGGCTTCATCCATAATAACTGGAAGTGGATTATTCTTACTGCCAAATCGAACAGTATAGTTCCACAGATCCCAAAGAATAAATTCAGTAATCATGAGCTGAACATCTCTTGGATATCCAGTGAGTTGAATTACGTACACTTCACCGTTATCATTTAATACATCTTTCCAGTCTAACGAATTCTCATGAGTAAATGGATTGCGATCAATTAATGGGCGGATCTGGGACAATGTTGTTTTAGCATAATTGGTACCTGCCTCTTCCAACATATCTCTCAAATGAAGTAAGCTCATATCTTCACCAAACTGCTCTAACCCATTCAATGTTGCCTCATAAAGAGAATTCAATTGTTGGATTCCTAAACTACTATAAACCGATGAGAACACACTCTTAATTCGTTCTGCAATATCTGTGTTTGATTCAGGAATTTTAATTCCACCAATGTCTCTTTCATTTTTCTTGAAAGGATTAATAGGAAACTTATCATTATAAACAATTTTTTGCTTAAGTTTATCTCCTAAATAATCGACAAACTCAGGCTCTAGCTGGTTTGGTAAGAACCCTTCCGTGTAATCAATGACTACACTAGATAGTCCTAGCTTCGATTTCTCAAGTAATAAACACTGCATAAAATAAGTCTTACCCTGACCAGACTTACCAGATATCAATAAATGTCGGTTTGCCAACCCTTTATTTCCATACTCCCAGTAGATTTCTCTATTGGAATTTTCAGCTTTACCTAGTAATATTCTTGATTTCTCAATATCAAACAACGGTGACGTAACATCAGGTGAGTTAACTTCTGTTACTTCCTCTGGCTCAACTACAACCTCTTCTTCAACATTAGTTACTTCTTTCTCTTTTTCAACCGGATGATCCTCAATATCTGAAGGTCCTTCGTCGTCCACGTCTTTAACCGCTTCTTCTTCATCAAAAGAAGGCGCTTGAGGTTGAGAGCGTTCTTGCTTTTTCTCTGAAGGTGTTGAATCACTGGGATTGCCATAAGTCTCTACTAATTCTGTATTCATTCCAGCATAAACCTTTTCTAATAGCTTTTCTTCATTCATGCTTATCTCTACTTGAGCAGGATTGTACTGGTAAGATAATAGATTTTCTCGTACAAAATCATTTTCTTTATTTTGTACCCAATCATGCATCTGATTAATGGACTGCACTAACCCTTGATAACCATCAAATTCTGTTAGACCCACATACGTAATGCCTTCGTCAATAGCTGAGCTTCGATAGTAAGCATCACGCTGGAAGGATAGAATAGCTCCCTCTCCGATGACCTCATCAATTTCGTTTGATATCCTATACTCGTCTTTTAATAGCTTCTCAATGATTTCATCAGATAATTCATAACCCTTTTCATTCCAGATGTCATTTGCACCAAGCTTCTTAACATTTGATAAGAAAAGTTGAACAAAGAAATTGCGATAGAATTTCTTGTTAAACTGAGATCCTTCTGATTCAATTAATGCATCATTTAGAAGAGATTTCGTTTTCCTTACCTGTTCCTTCGCTTTCGTTACAACATCATTTTTATTTGCTCCAATTTTCACTTCTACTGGGTAAAAATGAAGCTTAAGATTAGTTGGATCTGCAGTATTTAAACCAATTAACAACAAATCATCACTATGACTACCTTGCACGCCTAGATTCTTAGCTGTGAAGACACCACCAGATTTACTCAACCCTGCTGCTCCTGCAACCCTAAGAATTTCTTCCAAGGAAATTGGTACCCATAGGATATCACGATGGTCAAAGTATGATAGTGAGAACTTAATAGCAGAAATAATACTCAATTTCTCTCTAGAATAGCGTCCCTTACTACCGATAATTCTTAACAGCCATTCTCCGTTGAAAGTATTAAATGCTTTGATCGTATTTCTTACATTCTCATCAGAGCCTTCTACTTGCTTATCATTTAGAAACTCTTTAACAACCGCAAAATACTGATCTGACTTGTCAGTTACAGTAATAGCATCATAACGACTTGAAGATGAATATTGATCGCTATAATGAATCACAACAAGATCATCATCGTGTTCATTGAAGAAATCTAAGTCTACACTAGGATCGACAAACGTTACCCAGTGTGAAGAACCAAAGATTTGTGAAAGAGTCTCTTCATCAATGGTAGAAGTTCTAGAAAGAATTGCTTCTCCTTTATGATAAGAATCATTACCACCGTTCTTTAAATTGGCACTTAATTCATTCAACAGATAAGCGGTTTGTGTTAATATATTACCTTGATCGATAGAATAACCCTTCACTCCAAAACCATTTCGGTAGTTCTCATTTCCCTTCATCGATGGGACTGAGGAATAAAGTCCATTAAGGTTTATTCCAGAAACCATATCTTTCATTGGCTGGAGTGCGTAAGTTTCTTGAGCTTGCATCTTATAGAATGAAATATGTGCATAATTGTATTCATCTACACCGAATTCTCGCTTGAAATACTTAATCTTTTCTCGAATCAGATGTAACAAATCTTTAGGCTCGTAATTCTTTGAGGTGAACTTTAAATCAAGTGCTGTTTCAAGCTCTTCAATAAACTCTGTTCTAGAAAACACATCAAACGCGCTTGTAGCGTCGCTTTTGTAGACAGTTACCTCAATAGGCTTAACTCGATCCAATTCTTTTGAGTTAATCTGCTTGATGAGACGCTGAATAATCCCTCTCAGAATTTCTTTGTCGTTATTAACGTTAATAAGATTAATCAACAATGGCGCACTTGAACTTCCCATAAACAAGTAAGAAAAGTGCTCTTCAAATTGAGTTAATTTATCCTCGACTACTTTTGCCACATAATGATTTCCATCAGATACAGATACTTGACTAACAGGCTTATAAACTAACCACTCAAGTGCAGCATTTTGTTGATCTGGCTTATAGAGATCATCATGATTTCTATAAATGTAAGGCACTAATCCTAGAGGTTTCAACCTTGATAGAATGCTATTATCGATTTCCTCATTTGAAAGAGAGTCCTTTAACTGAAGCCGAAAAGCCACCATTAATGGATGGTAAGGTGTGAAATATAATTCATGCTTAGATGAAATGGTTCCGAGACTGAACAAGTCTCTCCCTTTTTTACCCGCTTCAACGCCAGTCTTAAATGATTGTACTTCACTTAAATAAGCATCAACATAAGCTCTTGCTCTTTCTTCTAAGTCAGGACTCATGTAGCTGAGTGTTGGGATGTTATGCTTTATATTAAAGTAGTTGAGGTAACGACTATAGGCTTCACGTAACTCATCACCAAGATCAATATCAATAGGTTGTAAGGTATCACCCTCTAATTTAGCAGCACGGTATCCATTTTCTTTCCAATTTTCTTCCCATTTAATAAACTCCTTATATTCTGAATGAACATAGAAGTCTCTATTTCCAAGAACAAGACGGTTGGACTTTAGTTCGAAGTCGATTTGACTTTCTCTTTTCAACTTCCAAATCCTTGATCCAGTAATTGGCATAGATTCTGGAAGTTCGTTTTTCAACGATAAAGGAAGTACAAATCCAATCTCTGTAAAATGCAATTTAAGAGCAAGCTTATTATTGTCATTGAAAGCCTCTGCTTGTGGAAGCAAAGTTAATTGCTCATCATTCTTAATTTCGAGAATTTGATGATCTTCAATTACCTCTTCTTCCCTACTAATCCCCTGACCAACGATTACAGAAGAACCTTCATATTGTATTTCCAAATCTCCTGATGATACATTGACTAGATAACTAGTCTTAAATGATTCAAGTAAATATGGATTGACTGGTAATACAATAATTAAAAACTCCGCACCAAGAGTCGCCTTCTGGTCATGTTTATAAGCAAACTTTGTAAATGTTGGTTTATTTGATTCAGGTGTTATTTTGACATTCATGTTTGATCTGGCAACATTAATGTCAGTAGTGGTGGTATAAGCTTTTTGCAAATTAGCGAAATCTTTACTTAAGCTTGTAATTTTACCTGTTAGAGAAAACGAAATTTGCAGGTTAATTTCATCGAGTTGCTGTTCATTAAATAAAATGATGTGTCTCTTCCGTTTACCAGCAGCAGTTTCACGTTGAGGTCGGTCCCAGATCTCCACACCCTTATCTACTGTTATCCCCTTGAATTCAACTTTCGCGTCCTTAACTGTTTCAAGGTATTTCAAATGATCTTTTTTAATATCTGAATAGGGTTTATCTTCCCAATCTTCCTGGTATAGCCTATTTGCAAATTCAGAAGTGAATTTCTTCTCGAGCTCATCTTTGTCTAATCCAAAGTCATGAACTTTTCTAACAAAATCAAACAGCTCTCGGTTTTCTTCTAATCTATTTTCGAGTTGTTTACCTGTAAATGTTGCCAGGTCTGGATCTTTAAAAAGTGCAAACTCTTTGTAATCCTTATCTTCCATATAGCCTTTACCCAAAATCGTGAAGATCTCTTGAAAATCAAAGAATGAGATTTGTTGGAATGATTGTTCTTCGATCAAACTTTCCATATTATCTAGCAAGATAATCTGATCGACTTTTTCCAAACTACTATGCTCGATATCAGATTTCAGCGTTTTATATAATGAAACTGGATGTAAAGGCATCCCTTCCTTAAGCAAGTCGCTGCTTCCACCTTGAATGGAATCGAGCTGTTCCGACACAATGCTAAGTAGAGCTGTGTTCTTCCATACTCCTTGTTGCTCCCCTACCTGGTTTCGAAGTGTAACGAGGAAATCAGGTTTGATATTTCCATGGGTGTGAGCAACAACCACTCGAATATTTTCTATTTCAATGCAAAACGTTTCATAAGGGTCTCCAAACTCATGCTTATATACAAACTTTTGCACATTTTGCTTTTGCTGAAGGGAGTTTACTAGGTTCTTAATCTCTTCATCTTGATCAAGCTGCAAGTAGAAGCGTTCTCCTGCAGATAACGAGCTTGAGCTAAAATGTTGAAGGATTTGGTCAGCTATATAATTATAAAATTGGTTTGACATACTGAGCATCACCACTATCACTTTTTTTGTCTAAAATATTTAACGAATCAAACAACGCAATCACTTCTTTCTTCGAATACCGATCGAACATGACTCCCCTTTTTGCAAACTCTTCAAAGAGTTGGTTAAGAGGGATCCGATTGTCTTTTACAGAAACTGCAGTAAGCAATAAAAGCATCTCATGGGTAATGTTTAGCACATGACCGAGACTTCCTCGAGATTTAATGAATCGTCCACTACCTAAGTCTTCAATGTTCTTACCAAATTTCTCACAAACTGTAGTACTCATTCCGTATTTCAAGCAATCAAACATTGCAGGGAACGCCTCTGAGAGAGTTTGAGGTTCTGGCGCATTCTTCATTTGTTGCCATTCTGAATAGTTTGCAATCCATTTCTTTATATCTGTCAGAAGAACTTCTTCCTGTCCTTCTTGAAAAACCAAATCAAATAGTTCTTTATAATTCATCAAAGACTTCTTATTATTAGTTAGAGATGTATTTAAATGGTTGTGACTTAAATGAGACAGGGTGTGAATATGAACAAATAGGTTACTAGACTTTTCTTTAATGAATTTGAACCCTTCAAGCTCATCTGCTGGTTTTCGTCTCTTACTAACAGACTCCCAATCTAAAGCATAATATAACAGTGATGGCTCGCTATAATCAGCATTCTCAAACCGTTCAAGCTTCAGAATAAGCTGACATACATACGTCATCGTATAGAAATGAGTTAACAGCTCAAATGATTGAAGAAAGTATTCTTGATGTTGACTCAGGTAAAGCAAGTCCTCTTGATACAAATTCGTAATAGAAGGAAGCATAGACTGATAGTTCTGTTCTTTTGGCTTGCTGTCTTTTAATGATTCAATGTTTTGAAGGATTAGCTCAGTTAAGATGTCATGATGATCTTTCTGATTAAAAGTTTCTTTAAGTGCAGAGCTATCACCAGCAAATGCATCCTTAAGAAACTGTGCATACTTATTGAACTCATTGTCATGCTTTTCTGGGACTGGTACATAATTAAAGAGATAAGGGTGAATTGGTTTGATATCATGATCTTCATTAAAGAGAAAGCTCTCAATGAAACGCTCTAGGTCATTTCTTGAATTCCCATCATCAAAGGATACTTGTTTTAAGATTTGATTGACTAATTCATTGTCACTTTCATAAAGTTCTTCATCTACAGATTTACTTCTCTTCCCCTTTGCAAGTTCAACCTCACATACGCGTCGAATGTACTCACCTAGCACACCATTAAAGTTTTCTTTGATCGCTTTCGTTCTCTTCGTTAGAAACGGAAGAACATCAATTGCTTCTCCAACCGTATGTTTATTTTTTTTTGTTAATAATTCATCCAAGTAACCAACATCTAATATCTCTTCCATCTTAAGACTCCTTTTCAAAAACAAAATCACCAAAATCGTCACGCTTTAATTTATAAGACCGTTCATCAGCTGGGAATTGAACCAAAAGCTCGTCCTTTTTCTTTCCATAGCCCATGATTCTGTCCATAAATTCAACGAATTTAATCGCATCTTCTTTGTCCTTTTTATTTGGACAATAACCTTGCTGTACTTTTGTTAGTAAGTTATATAGTGGATAGTCGATTTCTAAATCAACTTGATTGTCCCCATTACCATCGTGATAGCGCAAATGAATAGTGGCCTTAAACGATTCTAGTACATTTTGGTGATTAAAATTCAGATGCTTATACGTAGGTTTAAAGTTCAATAACTGGGCAATTCTGAACTTCTCAGCAGGATTGTTAATATAGATGTACTCTTTCTTCGGAGTGCCATTCCATTTGAAAATGGACTGCTTCATCTCTTCGTAGAAGTCTCTAATCTTGCTTTTTTCACCAGCATTAAATGCGTACAAATACTTTACGTAGTTCAAGTAGTTCTCTTCAATGACTTGTTTTGAAAAGTCCTCGTTTGTTAGATAAGCTAAGCGGATGACCACCTCTACAAGCTGGCTAAATGAATGACCTGTGACACTGTCATCTTGCTTGAAAGGTTCTAACCATTTCTTTGCTTCATCAGATTGAATATAGCGGTCAAATACTTTGGCATAGTCGGTATACGTATTTAAGTTAATAATTAGCTGATCAATATGGTAGGAGCGTTGGTGAATTGGATCCTTTTCTCCCATTGCCTTTAAGATAGGAGAACGTTCCATTCGATTAAATAACAAATTTGTTGTATTCAACTCTAATCGCTGAAATTCAGTAAGAGAGTAATAGGACGAAAGTGTATCAGGAATTAAGATATCTGCTATGAAATTTAAAAATGCACGTGCAGAAATCACCATTTTATCTCGAATCAATGTTTGTATGATTAAATCAACAACCTGCTTTTGTACAAATGGTTTTCTCATAAATTCAAAATTCTCGTGAAGCATGGTATGAATTCCATTGTTCTGATCTTCTTTAAGAGCCAGATGGAATGGATTATCGTTGCTATCTTTAAAGATATTATTTAAGATCGATAAGAAAAACTGAGACTGAGGTCCTTCATTCGTAATCTCAAACGGGTGATAATCTCCAAAGCTTAGTAAATCAAATGCTTCCTCACTATAATGTGTTGTTACATTCTGAGAAAACAAATCACTATTATCAACAAACTTACTTAGTTCATGATACGTTTGGTCGCCATGATCAGCTGTAATGAAATTATGCAAAACCCCCATATTAATCGCTAGAATGACGCGCTTGTTACTACTTTCAACTCGCTGATCTGAGAAATCCTTCAGTACTTCAGCTAGCGTTTCCATCGCATCCTTATCTGGAGAGAAGCTTTCAGTCGCATCATTATGAATCTCATAATCAGAGATGAGCTCTGGTTTATGTTTCTTCAAATAAGCTAATAGATGGGATTTACCATCTCCTACACTTCCGCAAAGTAGAATCAGTTTTCCTGAATCATCCTGTTTGTTCTTTTCGAGAATGTACTCGAGGTCCTTCTGAATCTTTCGGTCCACGTGCATGTATTTTTTGAAATGGCTAAAAGCGTTTGCATTCTCGATAGCTTCCTGAGCAGAATCACTTAATCTTCTTAGTTCTCTTAACAGATAACTTTTATTTTTAGGCAAATCTTTAACGAGAATTTCTTCTCCCTCTGGATTTACTTCTTTCGGATCAGGTGTGGTACGTTCTCCTCTTTCTTCCAACATCTTAATTAATTGTTTTTGAATAAGTTCATCGATTTGTTCTTGTGAACTAATTTCACTCTTAGTAGGTTTGGGCTGTTCGTAAGGAGGTATATCAACTCTTTCTTGGGAGTATAGCTCATAAAACCATAGGGCCACTTTGTACATTACCTTATGTAATCCAATCGCTTGAGATAAATCTGCAAAGTCTCCAGTATGAGCAGCTTTGTTCCCATTGATCCTAATCGTATCAAACAACTTCTGTGTGTCCCTCTTTATAATTCCCTCTTTTGATAAATAGGAAATCTTCTCGTAAAGTGAAGAAACGTAAGGCGCCTCAATACTCTCCATTTTAAAAACTTCATCTAATACTTTCTCGAGAAATAATCGTGATTTAACAATTGCACTCGCTGAGTCTTCAAATAATAACTCTTCCATTTTCTTCGCATTTAGAGCCGCTAGGGGACTTAAATGTTCTATAAAACTTAAAAAGCTTCCTTTTTCCATAATTATCAACCTCTTATAAACGTATTCTTACCATTATTCTACCATATAAATACACCTCTACTAAACTGGCAGAAAATTGAAAGTAGCGAATTAATGTTCGCTTTTTATTGCCATAAGTTTATATGAGGTTTATAATAAAATTAACAATTACGTACGTAAATCGGAGGTTGTATATATGGATATGGGATTTAGCTATAACTTCCCTGCAATACGTGGTAAACAAGCTGGCAAGGAATACTTTGTGGCAATGTGTCCACTTAGGATAATCCCTAAGATCTTCTTATTTGATGAAGACGAGATTCCGCCAGAGCATAGAGCACAACGAATCTTAAATAAAACAAGAATCCCTGAAATGACGAATTACATCGTAGAAAACCAGGATGATTATGTGTTTTCTTCGATTACAGCGTCAATTGATGGCGAACTAGAGTTTATTCCATTTGGTCAAGATACAACGTCGAATGATTTAGGTCAATTAAGGATTTCGTTGGAAGCTCGTTTTCTTATTAATGATGGCCAGCATCGCCGAGCTGCGATTGAAGAAGCATTAAAAATTGCACCAGAGCTTGGTAATGAAACGATTTCCGTTGTATTCTTTTATGATGAAGGATTGAAAAACTCACAACAAATCTTCTCCGATTTAAATAGACATGCTGTGAATACAACCTCCTCTATAGGAATTTTGTATGATCATCGTGATCGATTAGCTATGCTTACAAAGGAAATCGTTGCAGAGAACCCCCTTCTCTCTCGTTATACCGATAGAGAAAAGGTCTCTTTATCCAAGAATTCACCTAAAATCATGGCTTTGAATCATATTTTCAATACGAATTTAAAGCTTGTTGGGAAAACAAAGGGTGATGTAATTACAGATGATGAAGAGCAATTCGTTAAAGAGTTCTGGAGCATTCTCTGTGAAACCATTACTGAATGGCAATTGGTATTGGATAAGCAAATGAACCCTCGTGAATTAAGAATGAACTATATCGTAGGGCACGGCTTGTTCCTTGAAGCAGTTGGTATTGTTGGCAGATATGCATACGAGTTCCAACCAACAAGCTGGCAAGAAACCATTAGGAAGCTATCTACTATAGATTGGAATAGAGCGAATACAACAGATTGGGAAGGACGGGCATTTAATTCGAATGGACGGATTCAAAAGAACAACCACACCATTCAGCTAACAGCTAATCTCATAAAAGAAAAACTTGGTCTCCCTCTCACTGAAAATGAAATGAAGATCGAAAATAAATTTAAGTCAGGTGAATCAAATGATAAATAGTATTAGTAACTTATTAAAAAACGACTTCCCTAAAGCCTCTGAATCAAAAGAGCATATTAAAGAAGTCTATAAGTCAGATCCAAGACCATGGGTTGTAGGATATAGTGGCGGTAAAGATTCTACTGTCGTTATTCAGCTTGTTTTCGACGCGTTGTCTGAGCTATCTCCCGAAGAATTGCATAAGAAAGTTTATGTCATTTCTTCAGACACTTTAGTTGAGACGCCATTGATCATTCAATCAATCAATACAACGTTAAGAAGAATTCAGACTAAGGCATTAGAAATAGGACTTCCTATTGAAACGCATAAGGTTAAACCTGCTCCTGATCAGTCCTTTTGGTCGAAAATAATTGGGAAAGGCTACCCTTCCCCTAACCAGAAGTTTCGTTGGTGTACCGATCGACTTAAGATCGATCCCGCTAATCAATTTATCCTAGATAAAGTGTCTAAATTTGGTGAAGTGATTATGGTGTTAGGCGTACGAGATAACGAAAGTGCTACAAGAGCGAACGTGATGAAGTCACATAGTGTCGAAGGTAAGACACTGATGAAACACTCTACCCTTTCTAACGCATATGTTTATGCACCAATAAGAAGCTTTGAAACGGATGATGTTTGGGATTATCTTCTTTCAGTTCCATCTCCATGGGGAGATGATAACCATGCATTGAATAAACTGTATCAAGACTCAAGCAGTGGTGAGTGCCCCCTTGTAGTAGATAAGAGTGTAAAAGAAAGCGCAGGCTCTTGTGGTAACAGTCGTTTTGGTTGCTGGGTATGTACTGTCGTAAACGAAGATAAAGCCCTAAACGGCTTCATTGAGAGTGGTGAGGACTGGATGCGCCCTCTTCTTGAATTTAGAAATTGGCTTGCAGGGATTCGAGACGATCGCAACCGTAGAATGAAATATCGTATGAATGGACAAATGTACTTCAATGAAGTTCGAATTGAAGAAATTGACGATAAAGAATACGTAATTATCCCTAAAAAAGGTAGCAGAAGAAAAGATCTAATCAATTTAGAAGAATACGCAATTGTAGAAAAAGTCAATTTAAAGCAATATATTAAAGAAAATAATATTGACCTTGGTGCTTCAGGAGATCTTAAGCTATTAGTAAGAAATGAAGAAGGTAAGCTCGAACAGCTCGGTCTTGGACCATTCACTCTAGAAACAAGACAAGAGATTCTAGAGAAGCTTCTTATTACTCAAAGAGACCTGAAACACCCGGATGATCCAAACTTTGAACTAATTCGTGAAGATGAGCTTAGAGTCATCCGTAGGTTCTGGCTTGAAGCTGGCGAATTTGAAGATAACCTACCTGAGATCTTTAAGAATGTTATGGGTTATGAACTCGACTGGGAATTCGATGATCGTCCTCTTTTCGATAATGAACAGATCTCTGACCTTGAACTACTAGCTCAAGAGAAGAATATTGATTTTAAATTACTGAAGAAACTCATCCTAACAGAGAAAAAATATTCAGGCTATAAAGTAAGACGTGGGTTAATGAATGAATTAGATAAAGCATTAACACAGGATTACCTACACCTTTAATGCGAAAGGGTTACTGACATGTTATTTAAGAATTTAACGATTGAAAACATAGGTGCTTATCAAGGCACCTATTCCTTTGATTTTGAAATAGGATCACCTGAGCAAAATGTTATTCTAATAGGTGGCGAAAATGGAGCTGGTAAGACTACACTACTAAACTCTATTAAACTTGGTTTATTTGGCTCATTTGCATATGGGTATAAAACGGAAAACAAAGCGTATTATGATCGGATTTGGGGCTATTTAAACAATAGAAAAAGAGCTGAAGAAGGCCACCGTTTCCGCGTTATTCTAGAATATAGCGAAGTAGAAAACTTCAAACGACATACGTATAAGCTTTACAGAGGCTGGAAAATCTCTGATGGTGCTGTTAAGGAAGAACTCGAAATTATTCGAGACAACCATCATTTAACCGACTATGAGAAAGAAATCTACCAAACGAGACTTAGGGAAACAATGCCGCCACAATTATTTGACCTTTGTCTCTTTGATGGTGAAGAAATCTCTCGAATTATCAATGAGAATTTACTATCAAATTATCTTAAGAGTGCTTCAAAAGTATTGTTCAACCTTGATTTGTTTGAAGTCCTTGAATCTGATTTAAAGCAATATGTGGAAAATGACCTCGATCAAAACAGCCTTTCTCAAGCAGAAAAGCAGTTACTAGAGCTTCAGAATAAAGAAGAACATTTGCAGGCAACACATGAAGCAAGAATTGAAGAAATTGAGGATAAGCAGCATTACCTTTCTACATTAGAAGACCAGCTACAGGATCTAAAGAAAGATTTTGAGGTTAATGGTGGCCTTGCAAAAGAAGAACGAGATAAATTACAAAATGAAGTGAATATCATTGAAACAGAAAGAAAAGAGAACATAGAAGCTGTTAAAGAGTTCATTACTACTCTCTTACCTTTCTATTTAAATCGTTCTTTAATCAAAGATTCTCTGGATCAAATGGAAGATGAAGATTCAAACCAAATGTACCAGAAGCTTTCAAACCGACTCAATGATGAAACGATGAGCACTATTATGACTTCCGTCTCTTCTGATGATTCTAAAGTCGATTCTAAAAAGCTAAAAGAAGGCATTCTTAATGAATTTAAGCCTGAGAATGACAAGATTATTCATCGCGCCTCCTTTTCTCAGCGAAGCCAGGTGGAATCTACACACCAACAATTAAGCAAAGAAAACCATCACTTCTACCTTGATCTTCTAAAAGATAATCAAGAGTTGCTAGCTGAATCGAAGAAGTTACGAGACAAAATCACTGCAAATGATGAGTCAAAAGATGACTTCCATAAAATCATTAAAGAAATGGAAAGCATTAACCGAAAGATTGTAGATACTGAACATGAATTAGCACAACAAGAACAAAAACATTCTGAAGACCAAAGAGCGCTTACTGAGCTTTCATATCAAATTAATGAGAAGAAGAAAGTTCTTAAGCAAAATGAAAAGACTCAGAATGCATTCACTATTTCTTCTAAAGTGATGGAGTTAAGTAAAGAATTTAGAAGTCTTCAACAACAAAAGAAATTACAACAAGTTCAAATAGAAGCTACTCAAATGTTAAATCGATTAATGAGAAAACAAAATTATATTTCTTCACTTCGAATTAATCATGAAACGTATGAAGTGGTTCTTTATGATTGGAATAAAGAAATCCTATATAAAGAAAGTCTATCTGCAGGTGAAAAGGAGATTCTCTTACTCTCCATTATTTGGGCAATGTTCAAATGTTCCGGCCGACGGGTACCATTCATCTTTGATACATTACTTGGTAGGTTGGACAAGTCTCACAAGAAATCGGTCCTGACGGACCTCATTCCTTCAAGTGGAGAACAGGTACTTATTCTTTCTACAGATACTGAAATAGACACAACACACTACAACTTACTAAGCAAACATATCTCTCACGAATACACCCTGGAGTTCAACACAGAGGAACAACGTGTTGATTTACACAAAGAATACTTTAAATTTAAAGAATCGGAGCTGAAATCATGAACTTCAGACTGCGAACTTCAAAACAAACAGAAGAAAAACTAAAGAACCTGCAGTCTACAACCAACTTAACACCTAACATTCTAGCAAGATTGGCCATCTCCCTTTCCTTAAAAGTGAAATCTATGCCATCTGAGGATTTAGCAAACACGAACGGGCTAGAATTTAATCGCAACACTTTAACAGGTGAATATGATTACATCTTCAAAGCGTTAATTACCCAGCATGCAGAACGTGAAGTAACCGATGAAGAATACTTCCCTTCCCTATTTAACCTGCACTTAGAGCGAGGCGTTGGTCTTTTGAATAGTGAATACAAACATGCTGGAAACTATGAAAAGTTTATTATTAACTTAATGAGCATGGATTAGGAGGAAAACACATGTTATATCTAGACAACAGTGCAACAACTCAAGTTCTACCTGAAGTAAAAGATGCCATGCTCCCCTATTTACTAGAGGAATTCGGTAACCCTTCAAGTAAATATTACTCTCTTGCAACAAACGCTAGTAAAGCAGTCAAAGAGGCTCGCGAGAACGTCGCGAGTTTAGTTGGCTGCGATCCAGATGAAGTCGTCTTCACCAGTGGCGCAACAGAAAGTAACAATATGATTATTAAAGGTGTAGCAGATTATTATCGTGATAAAGGCAACCACATTGTTACCACGAAAGTCGAACACCCAGCTGTACTCGAAGCCTGTAAGTATCTAGAACAGCGTGATTATAAGGTTACTTATCTAGATGTGGATCAGTTTGGAAGGATCAATATCGATGATTTCAAACAAGTGATAAAAGAAGATCCCCCCGTACTTGTCTCTATCATCTGGGGTAATAACGAAGTGGGTTCCCTTAACCCTATTAATGAAATCGCAGAGCTTTGCGAAGAGCAGGACATCTTCTTTCATACCGATGCAACACAAGTGATTGGAAAGGTGAAGTTCAGTCTATCTGATTATCCAGGTATAAACTTCCTATCAGGATCTGCTCATAAGCTGCATGGTCCAAAAGGAACCGGGATGGCTATTCTACGCAAGGATTCACTGGGAATTCCAGTAAAGCTTACTCCATTGATGCACGGCGGCGGACAAGAAAGAGATTATCGGAGCGGAACGTTAGCGGTTCATAATATTGTTGGGTTTGGGAAAGCTGCTGAACTGGCATATAAAAACTTAACTCATAATGTAAATAAGTTAGAAGAGCTTGAATCAACGTTAAGTGGATTGCTCAAAGAAAAATTTTCCGATCATATCTCTTTCAATAATGATCACCAAAATAAGATTCCAGGGATAATTAATGTTCAGTTTAAAGGTGTGAATAATGAAGTATTAGTAAAATCATTAGCTGATCACATTGCCTCTTCTACTGGATCAGCTTGTAGTTCTAGTAAACCTAGTCATGTTCTTGAAGCGATGGGGTGTACGATTGAGGAGATAAGGTCTACTGTTAGGTTTTCGATATCACCAACTATTAATTCACAAGATTTAGCTATATTTAATGAGTTATAAAAAAACAAATCAAGGATGGCGCACTAAGTTAACAGGTAGTGTGCCATCTTTCGTATTCCAACTAATTACCATGGGTTATCCATATATAGAAATTGATAGGATCAATTTTCATCTTTCCATCTTTAACCTACGGGCTACAACTTCCTGAACCTCCCTCATATCAAACGGAACAATCACATTCTCCGCCAACTCCCGCTTACTCTCCAACAGCTCATGCATCAACTCTTCCACCGTTCCATTCGGGAAATTCTGAACATCCCTTGTAATCACCTGATAAACAGACACGTCCTTCTCCTGACCAATCCGATAGGCACGGTCCGTGGCCTGATTCTCAACAGCTGGATTCCACCATCTAGTGTAGTGAATGACGTGATTGGCGCTTGTGATCGTGAGTCCGACGCCAGCTGCTTTTGGAGAGAGCAGCATGATCCCAAACCCAGGGCGGCTATTAAACTCTTTTACGACTCCTTGGCGGTTAGCCGTGTTTCCATCAATGATTGGAACGGAGATACCATACGTCTCCATAAAAAGACGTTTAAAGATAGAGTGAAGCTTACGAAACTCGGTGAAGACGAGAACTTTTTCATCTTTTTCTTTAATGCGATCAATGACGCTCATCACTTCTTTTACTTTTGGAACCTCGCTTGCTGGTAAGGTTTCATACTCCGGAATAATGACTCCAGGGTGTCCGTACAATTGTCTAAGTCTCATGAGCATATTTAAGATCGCAATTTGTCCCGTCTCTTTCGTTTGAAGCATTGATTCTGAAATGGACTTCTGAACCTTTGAGGCTTCAACATAGATGGGATCCTTGATTTCTTTCTTTGGTAAACGATCGCTAAAGATTCCTTCCTTCGTTCTTCTGAGGTAGTAAGGCTGGATCGCTTTTAGTAGACCGTCGTAATCTGCTGCTTCGATATATTGCTGCTTGAATTCTTTTAAGGAAGTTAATTCTCCTGGTTGAACAAAATCCATAATCGCCCACAGTTCCTCCAGGCTATTTTCAACAGGTGTCCCTGTCATCGCGAGTCGGAATTCTGACTTCATTGCTCTTAGTGCGCGTGAACGCTGACTACTGTGAGACTTTACGTTCTGTGCCTCATCGCAAATGATAGATTGAAAGTTAATCTTACCGAAAAGGAGTTGATCGATTTTAAGTGTGTCATAGGTTGTGAAGACAAGGTCATAGCTACTAATATGTGTGGATGACTTGCTTCTTCCTGAGCCTTTATGGATATAAAGACTGCTTAGTAGATCAGGAGCAAACTTTCGTATTTCCTCAATCCAGTTTTCCATTAGGGCAACAGGTAACACGAGTAGAGTTGGAGAATGCTTTCCCTGATTTTTCTGATGTAGTAGAAAAGTGATTACCTGCATCGTTTTTCCTAATCCCATATCATCAGCTAATAAACCACCTCTGCTTCTCTCTTCAAGATGACAAAGCCATTGAAAACCTTCAACTTGATGATCAAATAAGTCAGCTTTCAATGTTTGAGGTATCGGATATTCTTGAACCTGTTCGGTGTCATTCGCTTCTAACCGATATTCAAGATCAGCTTCATTGTCTTTAATATCTAAAGTGAAATTCTTCTTGAGAGATTGATCTTCCTCAACAACTTCCTCAAGTAAATTTTTGCGCATTTGCGGATCAAGATAAATCCACTTGTTTTCGTGTTGAATGTACTGCTCGTTAGGATGCTGCTCCATTAGCGTTCTTAGAAAATCTTCATCATATGCCACTTGCTGATCTGCTTCAGGATCAAACCATTGAATCCCGCTGTCCCCCTGAGAATATGGGCGAACTTTTTCAATTGGAATAATTCCTCTTGCTCGTTCAGAAAAGGCTTCAAGATCAAATTCATAATCGTGTTCAGGTAACACGGCAAGCGGGTTTTCAAAAAAAGTGGTACCTCTTCCCCAGTAATGTGTCGCTTTTTTGAAAGTTGAATGATGTCACGGCTGATTTTTTCCGTTCGCACGAAACGATCTCGTTTGTTACTCGTTTTGTACGTTGTTACTGGAGAAGGCGAGCCAAGCACGGTCGTTTCGGCCGGAGTGCTTCCAACGGGTTGTAACTCGATGTGATTCGGCGAATGGACTTTCATTTCAAGGTCATAAGAATCGACTACATGATAAGACTCGTTCTCTAAAAAATCCTCCTGATCGATGTGTGCTTCATTCGCAAGCTTCTGACAGACGCCTATCTTCTGGTAGCCTGTTTCATACTCTGCTTCGATAGCTTTTTGAAGCTCGTAAACTTTCCCAGGCAAAAGAAATAGCTGCTGATTAATCACGGCTATTGCTCCATTACGTCTTCCAATTCGATCAATTGTTTGAGCGTTTTCATTTTTTAACACAAGCTTAAGATCCGCTTGTTCCGGAAGTGATTCTAACTTTAATTCTCCGTGAACGTTCATTTCTTGAACAGGTAACTGGAGCAGTTCTAGTAACTCCACTCCAGTTTCTTCTTCTATTAGTTGATAGTAGTCTTCATAACTTAATCTAGAGTCCGTTAATAATCCTGCATCGTGAATCTCTTCCCAGGACACATATGCTTGAAATCCCGGTAGTTTGTAGTAGTTTTCGATTTCTTCTTTTGAGAGGGGGAGGGAAAGTTCTTGAGAGTCTTTCCCTGTTACAAGTTCAATGCCTATTTGGACTCCATTTTTTTCTGGATCAAGCTTCACCCTCATCAATTGCTGCTTCTTTTTTAGAAAGAACATCCCTGTCCACCTCCCAGTTCAAGTTAAGTTTTAGCCGTTCATCGAACCTCTTTTGCCATTCACCAATATGAGTTAGCCAACCATCCTCAATAGTAAGATACTTTTCCATAAGCTCACTACGCTTTAGTTCTCTAGGGAATACCCCTCGTGGATATGTTTTTTCTTTATCAGTAAGATACTTATCAACTTTTGATTGAAAGTGTCTTTTAAACTTATGATTGTCATAAATATAAACAGCACCTGTTGCTAAAACCTCTATAATGACAACGTCTGCAAAGTACATAATCAACGTTCTTTTCCCATCTGTAACCACAACATCTTCTAGTTTTAAAATAAACTTCTTCCAATATTGATACCGTTCATGGCTTTTATCTACCTGTTCAAAGAAGTCCTTTAACTCAAGCCTCATTATCCAGTTAGCAAATCTTCTTCTCTCATCTTCACCAACATTTTTCCATAACGTTGGTTTTCTACGATAAGTTTTTAGTTTCTCATATATCAGCTTTCCTAAATCCTCTACTCGATTTAGCTTACACTTCTTAATTAGATTATCAGCCATTTCTTGCTGCTCCATATTAGAGCCATCCGAAAAATACTTCTGGTACAACTTTTTCTCTTTAATGAAAAAATCCTCATCCGCTATCTTAAGCATATCAAGCAAAACATACTTAAATAGCGGCATATTCTCAGTTAAATAGTAAGTACTTAACTCCTCGATAAATCCATTATCACTCTTGTATCCTTCTTCAGCTAAATAAGATACCGGCTCATCTGCTTGAAGAAACCTTTCCCACTTGTCGGACTGCTCCGGCTCCATCCGTCGTTCAATCCGCTCCGAATGCGCCACTTGAGAACTTCGAACCAGTTCCCATAGGACATCAACGTCACACGTTTGATAAAGCACATCCACCAACGTACGAAACATCCGTCTCTCTTCAGGTATGCTTGATTTGATAGCATGAAGCAAGAAGCTTTTTTGTTTTGCTTCTAGGTTCTGATCGTACAGGTATGGAACAAGATTCCTTTGACGTTTACTTAACGATTTCATCCACGTTGATGACTTTTGAAAATAGGGAAGGCTTAGAAATTCTTGCTTCAAACCTTCCAACTTACTCTGATATTTTGCCCCTGACAAATCATCATTCATCTTGATCCGAAATTCTCGGTTATCCCTCGCCCAGTTGTTGAGGAGATGAAATTCATAGACGTATTTCATTATTTATCAACCAGCTTTTCGATTTCTTTGATCGCCTCGTCATCCTTAAGTCGGAATAAGAACTCAACCCTTCTTGATCGATCAGGATCATACTTCCCTTTACTATCCTTCAAAGGCTGACTAAAGCTTCGCCCATTTCCAGTTACAATAGACTGTGCAAGTTCTCTCTGTTTAAAATCTCCCATTTCATCACTGTATACATACTCGAGTACTGAGAGAGCTCTGCTCTGAGATAGCTGCATGTTATACATATAGTCGCCTTTTTTATCCGTGTGACCTTCGATAATAATCGATGAGATATCGTCTTTAAATTGATCTTGTAGTAGTATCCCAAAATACTTCGGTACAAAATCCCTTAAGAATTTCTCACCTTTTGGCGATAGATCAGCAGAGTTGGATTCATATAAAATGCTACCTGGAAAGCGAATGGCTCCGGTTTGCTGATCAATTTCTATTTCTAAATTTGATTCCTCGAAGGCATCTGTCAGTGCTTCGATAATTTCGGTCTTCACACTTACAACCTCTTCAATTTGTTTTTCTTTTGCCTCTAACAATTCTCTGTAATCCAGAATCACTAGAGTTAAGAGAAGGGCAAAGATCATGAGCATCGCACTCATCAAATCCGCATATGACATCCAGTAGTTGACTTCTTCTCGCTTGCGGTACTTCATTAGCTAGTCACTTTACGATTCGATTGATTGATTTGTTCACTAAGATCTTCAAGTCCTTCTACTAACTCCTGTTGTAGATCACTATATTGATTAATCATATTACTAACCGTATTGACTGCTTTCGTCATCGTTTCATCAAGGTGGTGGAATGTTTTACTCAAGCCATTATCGACGTTTTCACTAAAGCCTTTTACAGATGTATCAAGGATATCGCGCGTATCTTTGAAACTACTTTCCGTTACACTCCAATGAGTTTGCAAGGAGCTAATTTGATCTTCCATCTTTTCCATGTACATTCTTGTATCTGCTAGTGCTGAAGTAATTGTCGTATTCGTATCTTTCCGTAAATCAATCATTTCAGGTAGAAGTTGCGACTGTATTTGTTGTGTTTCACTCAGCTTCCCACGAAGGTCATCTAGATTTGTCATAACACTTCTAAGTTCAGGAGCAAGTGGAACAAGCGTAGAGACAATTTCTCTTACATTTTGGAGAAGAGATTCCGATTCACTGATCGTTTTAATTTGGGTTGAAAGTGATTCATTGAACTTCTCGGTCATATCCCGATAAGTAGTCGACATTTTGGACGTGAAGGAGATTACTTCATTAAGAAGTTCATTGTGACGTCCTTCTATATTTTCGTTGAACGATTCAAAGGCAGCTGAAATGGTTTCATATTTTTCCGCAAGCTGCTGATTACTTCTCATCACATCCTGTTGAATTGGAAGCTGTTGCTCTGATAACTTTTGAACACTACTAATCGTATCTCCTAATTCATTCATAAATGAAGAAGTGTCTTTATAACTACTGCGCATTGATTCCAGTTCTTCGGTCATGCTATGAAATTGACTCAGCATCCGCTCTGTTTGTTGTGAGGTACTTGCTTGCCTTTCCTCTGATTCAGCTATGTTATGTACCACTTTATTGATGGTCCCCATCATTTCCTGCTGCATCTGTTGTGTCTCACTTATGAGCGTACTGAACTGATTGATCGACTGCTCTGTTCCACCTGTAATTTGGTCTACTAGATGGTTAGTCATATCATTACTGTTTTGTTGTGTGTATTGGAACTGTGTTTCTAATAGTTTTGTTTGATTTTCTATACCAGACTGAAAACCACTAAATTGCTCTGAAAGATTATTAAATGCGTCTGTCACCTGTCCATTTGAAGACTGCATTTGATTCATTACAGGATGCATTACTTTTTCTAGCGCATCTGTTAAAAGTGTTTTCAGATGATCCGCCTGGTTACGTGAAATCTTCTCTAACCGGTTAAGGAAAAGTTCTTCATCATCTGTGTTGAGAAGGAAATCTAGCTTTTCCGCATGCCAGTCGATGTGACTTTCAAGACGACTACTAATTCCTTTATCATAAAACGTCCATAGAAGTGATAAGAGCACACCAAATACAGAGGTATAAAAAGCCACTTTCATCCCTGATAACAAGCCATCTATTCCTGTACGCAGTGCATCAGTATCTCCAACATTTAAATCAGCCAACCCAACAGATAAACCGATAAATGTTCCAAGGACTCCAAGACTAACGCTTGTTCCAGCCCCACTTTCTAAAATGGAACGGTAACCGAGATGATGCATGAGGACATCAAAACTAAAGAACGGTTCTACCCGGATTCTTTCATCCTCGCCTTTTTGTGAGGAACGCCTAAAATAACGATCCCATTGTTGTTTATACTTCGATTTAGGTAAGATCGTAAATGCGTCCTGTAGTTCCTGATCAACGTTTGATGCTTTCTCTCGATCTATAGTGGATGGATTAATGCCTTCGAGCTTTGGTTTTAAACGTCGCATAATCCTTATTTCTTTCGCTATCTTTATGGCAGTAAAAGCAATCATCCCTAGGAAAAGGATAAACTGGAATGCGAGATAGTATCCCGTGAATCCTTCCACACCTAAATTTTGAATAAATTTAAAAAAGCTCTCAAATACCTGATACAAATTAACCACCCTTTAAAATATAATCTTGCTAAAATAATAATATAGTAATGAATAACTTACAAAACATGTAATAAGTCTATTAATAGAATAACAGCGTTTTCCTCAATTGGATATTATTATTTATGACAAAAGTCATACACTGACAAAAGGAAAACTCCCTAAAGTAGTAAGGGAGTTTTCCTATATTGATAAACCAATAACTTCCATAGGGTTTATGTTTATATCTAATTGTACTTTCAATTGAGCTAATTATTTTTGAAGTAATGAATTTTGAATTATTAATATTGATCATTCACCTTCATACCGCTTAACTAACTCAGTGATTTCAGTACTCACTGTGGCGACAACTTTCTCTTTGGTGACCACTTCTCTAGCCCTAGGATGTCCTTCCCTAACTAATAACGACACTCCTTATTTAATACAATAGTCATAATATATTTCTTCTCTTACTTTCTTAATCGGTACAGAAAGATCTAATGTTTAGTACCAAAATAAAAATAAACTACCCTTATTATGAGATCTAGGAGACAGTTAAAAACAAAAAACAGGACATCGAACCTCCTTGACATCCTGCAAATGATTAATCTCCTCTTCATTCTTCATCCTTATTCACTTTCTTCCTGCACAAATAAATCCACATGGCACCATACGCTATCATCGCCAATATCAAAAAGACGGGTACTGATAGAACATCACGAATCATCATAATGACTGCTCCACTCCTTTATTATTTTAGACTGTCCAATGGGACGGGGAAGAATAAATAGAAAAGGATGGCGAGAGGAATGGAGATGATGAGTGCTTTCACCGGACTTCGATAATGGATATAAATCATCAAGAACAGGATGATATTTAAGGGAATGTTTAACCACCCGTTCCAACCGTTATCATAGACGTACAATCCTTTATAGGCGAAGATCGTCTCAAGCACTGTGTAGAATCCAGCCCATATAGCGATGTAACTGAATTGATTGATCCTTTTCTTCGGAAAGCGCTGCAGGTAGATGATGAGACCGACGGGACAGATAAAGAAAGTGAAGGCCATGTTAATGATCGAATGATTGATCCATTCTGCTGTAACTCCTCTGAACGCCCACAGTGTGTGATTGAAATAGAGGAAGTTATATGTAAGATTGATCACTATGAAAAAGAGAATGGTAGCATACTGCTTTCTCCACTGCGACCAGTCGATAAATTTATAAGCAAAAAAGATCCAAACGACCATCACGAATAATAAATACATAAAACCCACCTCAATCGTATTAAGTCGTTTCATTATTGACGCCGCTTGGATCTTTTATACGTTAGTCGTAGGGAATTCGCGGGTGCCTGTCACCACCTGGTTACTATTCCTCTTGTGTAAATTCTAACAACGCTCATACCAGTGAAATCATTCAATTCAAAAACCCCGCTCCAACTGAATTGGGCCGGGGTCCCAACACTCTACTTTCTATACTTTCTATACCTTCTTACTTAACTTCCTCTTACACTCCTTACTCACATTCTTAAACGCATCCAACATTACAGAAACCGCAATAATCCCAACATAATCGGCACCTTTATCAAATGCCTTCTGCGCACTTTCCGCATCGCCAGCAACAGTCCCAATCTTATAATGGTTCTCCCTCGCAATCTCGTATAAATCATCCACTACCTTCTGAACTTCTGGATGCTTCGGTCCCTCTTCTTTGTAATTCATATTGACTGAAAGGTCCGTTGTACCGAGAAAGGCAAGGTCGATTCCCTCTACGTCCATAATTTCCTTAAAGTTTGTTGCAGCTTCCTTCGTTTCGATGTGTGGAATCACGAGAATGTGCTCGTCTGATTGATCAAGAAAGGCTTTTCCTTTATCCGTCCCGAACCGGGCTGCTCGGTGTGAGTAAGCTGCCCCTCTTGTTCCAAGCGGAGGGAACTTAGCCATTTCGACAGCTCGCTCTGCATCTTCCTTTGTGTTAACCATTGGAACTTGTATGCCGAGAGCGCCACGATCCAGTGCTTTTTGAATACTGGAAGGGTCATAAGACACGCGTACAATCGGTACGAGATGAACGGATTCTGCTGTACGGATCATGTTTTCGAGTTCGGATGTGCTGAACGCGCCGTGTTCGTCATCAATCACAACAAAATCATACTCACTGTACCCGATCATTTCGACAATGTTCGGAGCGTACATTCCAATAAAACAGCCCGTTACACGTTCTCCATTCTTTAACTTCTCTTTTACTAAGTTGTTCACATCATCCCTCCTTTCGATTCTTGTATGAGCCACTCTCTCATCGCACGTGTTACTTCTTCTGGGGCTTCGAGGCTACTCAAGTGGCCACAGTTTTTAATTGTGATGAAGGATGAATTGGGCAAAAGATGATGCATATCCTGATGAAAGTTCGGTGGACACACACCATCCTCTTTTCCGACAAGCAGTAGCGTCGGACACGAAACGCGCTTTAGTCGCTCTCTCGCATCCGTTCTCGTGCCTACTGCTTTCAGCTGACGAATATAAGCTTGCGGGCCAATATTCTCTGCCATCTGAATGATAGTATTTGTTAAATCACGATCAGTGAGCGCAGTGGGATGAATGAGTTTAGGTAACAGAGATTGAACGATTTCCTGAAACTCACCATCCTCTACTCGCTGGATCAACTTTTTCCAAGAATCCAATTGATCGACCGTTGGGGCATATGGATTTGAATCTAGTAGGGCAAGCTTCGTGATGCGCTCGGGAGCAATCCGGATGATCTCCATTGCGACGATGCCGCCTAGCGAAAGACCTGCCAATGCGAATTGTTCTGGGGCTTCTTGCAGAACAGATTCCGCTAAATCCGTGATCGTTTCTTGATGCGTCAAATCAGGAATCGTGATGCTTGCCGTTACATCCGTAAGGTGTTCTTTTTGATGTGCAAAAAGTCGTTCATCACAAAGCGTTCCTGTTAAGAGAACAAGGTTTTCCATGTGATTACTTCTCACCTGCTCGAAGCTTTTCTGCCATTTGCTTTTCAAGTTGTTCATAATGATCTGGTTTAATCATCTTTCCTTTTTCATCAGCGTTGAAGCCATGCTTGGCTGCGTTTTTGATCACTTGAGGAGCCCAGTATGGGTCTTTCCCATCGAACACTTTATGCTGCTCTAGAATTCCAAGGCACCAACCGTCTTCCTCACTAACGTTCTCAAATCCTCTCCATAGTCCTGGAGGAAGGGAGATCAAGTCCCATTCTTCAATAATCGTTTCACCTTCAATTTCGTCCTCACTATTTCCCCAGTAGAAGCGCCACTTTCCTTTTAAGGGCATGAAGGCTTCAATATAGTCGTGAGAATGAAATGCTGGACCGTTACCAGGAGGGGCTTTGACCATCCCAATTTGAAAGCCGTGTGGTTCAGTGATTTCAGGTTCGTACTTATCGTTTTCACTCGCCGTATCTCCAATGAGCGCATAGTTTAATCGGTTATGTCCTGGGATGATACTATCAATAAACATCAGTGGAATCGCTTTTGATTTTAGCTCGTCAAACCGGACGATCCAGTTATTCTCCATGTCTTGATTAGATACTTCCTTCTTCACTTTTGGTTGTTGCGTTTGCATACTGATAACATCCTTTCAGAGTTTTATAGTTTAAAAGAAACAAGCTTTAGTTCCGTCATCTCTTCCACAGAGTACTTTATCCCTTCTCTTCCGCTTCCGCTGTTTTTCACCCCGCCGTACGGCATTTGATCGACACGGAACGTTGGAATATCGTTCACCATGACACCACCTACTTCAATTTCGTGGACTGCCTGAAATGCCTGGTGAATCGAATTTGTAATCACACCAGCTTGGAGGCCATACGCGGAATCATTGACGAATGTGATGGCTTCATCGAACGATCCATAAGGCGTAATGTTCACGACTGGAGCAAATGCTTCCTTACAGCTGATTGACAACTCTTCAGAACCATCGACTATGATGGTTGGTTCCATCATCGCACCATTGTGTTTTCCTCCAAGCGCGATTCGTGCACCTGCTGATTTCGCTTCTTCCAACCAGGAAGAAATGCGTTCAGCTTCACGTTTCGAAATGAGCGCGGAAACGTCCGTTTTTTCATCCAACGGATCACCGATTAGGAGTGAATTCGTATGAGCGATGAATTTTTCAAGAAACGTCTCATACAACGCTTCGTTCACATAAATCCGTTGAATCGAGATACACACCTGACCAGCATACGCGTAAGCCCCTTGAACACAGCGCTTCACAACATCATCTAAGTCCTCTGTACTTTCGACGATGACAGCAGAGTTTGATCCAAGTTCAAGCGTCACTTTTTTTAGACCAGCTTTTTCTTTTAGCGATAACCCAACTTCATAACTTCCAGTGAACGTAACCATTTTAATGCGTGGATCGGTTACGAGAACGTCTCCAATCACACTTCCCTTTCCTGGAACAACGTTGAGTGCTCCTGTTGGGAGACCCGCTTCTTCAAACAATTTTGCGGTAAAGAGTGCGCTAAGTGGCGTCTGATTGGCAGGTTTTAATACAACCGCGTTTCCTGCAGCAATGGCTGGCCCTAGCTTATGTGCGACAAGGTTAAAGGGAAAGTTAAACGGCGTAATCGCTGCGATGATGCCAAGGGGCTCACGCATGGTGAAAGCAACGCGACCTTTTCCAGTTTTCGCTGCATCCATCGGAATGGTTTCACCAGTGATTCGCTTTGCTTCTTCAGCAGCAAATTTATACGTTTCCACTGTTCGATCGATTTCAGCTCTAGCCGCTTTCAGAGGTTTTGCAGCTTCACTTGCCAGAATCCGTGCTGCCTCCTCGGCACGTTCCTTGAACAAATCTGAGACCTTTTCTAGAATCTCTGAGCGTTCTAGTGCTGTTAACTTCTTGATCCGTTGCGCTCCTTGCTCTGCACTTTCGATCGCCTTCGCGACCTCTTCCCTGTTAACTTGAGGAACGGTTGCGACGACCTGTCCTGAATAAGGGGACTTAAGATCAATGCTTTCTTCTGCTTCCATCCACTTACCATTAACGTAAAATGGATGAATCGAATCGGTTTTAATCACGCTGTTTCACTCCTTTATAGGCATTTAAATAGATCGATAGAATCATCTCTTCGCTCAACTTGTATGGCGTATTCGAAAGGAGGCGGTCAATTTTCGATGCTTGGTGCGCTAGATCTGGTAAGTCCTCCTTTGAAATTCCCAGCTCAGAAAGCGAGGTAGGAAGATTGAGCTTACCTAGTAATTGGTACAAGTATGAAACCACAGCTTCAAGCGCTTCATGCGGGTTATTTGAATAATCTCCGAGTTGTAAAAATGAAGCGACGTTAACCATTTCGCTCATGCGCGTTTCTCCCGTTACTTCGAAGACGAATGGCATCAGAAGAGCATTTGCTACCCCGTGTTCGATGTGATACTTCCCACCTAGTGGATAGGCTAGCGCATGAACCGCTCCAACTCCCGCATTGGCGAGCGAAACTCCAGCAAGCACACTCACCCAGCTCATGCCAATTCTTCCTTCAAGGTCTTTGCCGTTATGTACGGCACTTGCAATGTTTGGTGCGAATAACTTCATCGCTTTTTCTGCATACATCTTGGTGATGGGTGTAGCATTCACAGCCACATAGGATTCAATGGCATGTGTGAAAGCATCAACTCCAGATGCAGCGGTTACTCTGGATGGACATGACAGCGTAAGAGCGGGGTCAATGATCGCAACATCAGGTAGAAAGCTTGCACTCACTAACCCTCTCTTCACCTCATTCTCTGTATCTTCAAAGATCGCGTTCTTCGTCACTTCCGCCCCTGTTCCAGAAGTGGTTGGAAGCAGGATGCAAGATACCGTTCTCTGTTCCACCGTTTTCTCACCACTGAAATACGCTGAAAAGTCGTCTTTATCAACAAGTGCCGCTGTCGCTTTAGCGACGTCGAGAGCACTACCTCCTCCGATTCCTACAATCGCATCACATCCTTCTGCTTTTACATGGGCAATTGATTGTGCCAGTAGATCGAAAGTGGGCTCCCCAGCGATTTCTGTAAACGTCGTTGACGTTTTCCCACTAGCATGAACAATCTCCACTGCACGGTCGACGAGTCCTACTTTTTCTAATCCTTTATCACTGATCACCGCAACCTTCGTTACACCTAGTTTTTCAAGTTCATCCCCAAGTGATAGGAACGAATTCACACCGAATCGTACAGTTCCAGGCATCATGAAATCTGTTGATGCAGCTACGCTAAAGGTCTGTTTCTGAAGCAAGTCAGTTGTCATGTTACGTCCTCCTTAATTTTGAATCCGCATTCAAATAATGATCGTAAGTGACAATTCGTTTGTATCCTTATCCTTCTTCCGACTCAAGATAGATTTGTCGAAGCACATCAAGTCCATCAAACGTCATCCATTCCTCTACAACTTCCTCATTTCTTACTTTTAAATGAGAGATTCCTTGTATCGTAACAGGTGCACCACTCGGTTGGCCGAAATAACCAATACCATCATGAAGTCCTTGAAGCGTCCACCTTACCGCCACATCCCATTCATTTTCAAGCTGACCGTCATTACACGTCACACGTTCTACCATTACTTTAGAAGTTGGGAATGATGCGAATAAACTAATCAGCATGCTCTGGATCTGCTGATGTCCCGTAAGGTCCTGCTCACATATGGCATGAACGACAGCTGTTTCGCTATAATAGTGTTTTACTTCATTAAATAACCGCCGCTGATAGATGCTGTTATAAAGCTGTAGGGTAAAATCGCCAATTTCGAATCCTTCTTGATCCGATGCATACACTTTCGGTGAGAACTGTCCATCCATCGTTTCATTAGCTCCTGCGCCTAGTTGAAAGGATTTCGTTTTTGATTCAGATGCGAGTTTCTTCGCTACCTCAACGGGGTCATAGCCTAGCTGCTTGACGATCGACAAGTTATCTCGAACGAGCCACTCCTCTACAATGCGATTGGAATGAACAAAACAGTCAACGACCGTTCTGAAAAAAACGCGTTTGTCTGTCGCAAGACCGAACGAAGAATCACCAAGGTTCGTCGCAGTAGATGCAATGCGATGGGAGGATAGAAATCCTTCTTTATCATTGCCAGACCAGATGACATTCTCTCCAATCAAATTCCGATCTGGAAACGCATGTAGGGTTTGGAGGGTACCTGAAATAACAGCATTAATTCCCTGGACCGTCACTGACCCGGTATGCATGGAAACGTTGTTGTGATACGTATCATAAATGACACCAATCCCTTTTTCTTCCCAAATCCGATGCGTAATTTTTAGAATGTAATCCACGATATCTCTGTAATCCTTATCAAACCCTTCCATACTCTGACTTCGCTTGTCGTTCTTAGTGAATTCGTTATAATCCGAATACCCAACACGCGTTACTTCATTCGAGTCACCATAGTGAACGATACTTTCATACGTCTTGACTCCTTTTTCACTCTTCTCTTCTGTTAAATGATCCACATCATTCATTAATCAAACCCCTCTCTTTCTTTTTTTGAATCCGCATTCAAAATAAATTTTATATTGCCGTCCATCCACCATCCACTTTTAACGTTTCACCCGTTACGAAATTGGCCATATCTGATGCGAGATACACGACAGCACCAGTTACATCGGATGGTTGAGCTAATTTCCCTAGCGGAATTCGTTTCATCACGTCTTCATGAAATGCTTTATCCTCAAACATCTTTGATGTGAGTTCGGTTTCAATAAACGTGGGGGCTACGGCATTCACCTTCACATTATGTTGTGCCCATTCTACGGCAAGTGCCTTCGTCATTTGAACAGCTCCGCCTTTACTTGAGCAATAGGCTGCCCGCTTTACATAGCCTACGAAAGCCATTTGCGAGACAATTGTGATGATCTTTCCTTGCTGTTTCGGTATCATGTAATGCCCGGCACGCTGTGCACAGAAAAAGCTTCCCTTCAGGTTGGTATCAAGCACGGCTTCCCAATCTTCCTCCGTTACCTCGAGTGCTGATTTGGCAATATTCACTCCAACATTGTTGATGAGGACATCAATTCCATCCATAAGCTCAACCGCTTCATCTACCATTCGACGAATCTCATGAATCTTCTGGATATCAGCGACGACATATGAACAGTCGGGATTGTGTTCTTGTAGCTCGTAAACACATTCTTTAAGTGTATTTTCATTTCGCCCGGTGATGACAACCCTTGATCCGTGCTTCGCAAAGGTTAATGCAATATCCCTCCCTATTCCCTTACTTCCACCTGTGACAAGAATCTTCTTTCCTACTAGATCCTTTAACATCATACGCCTCCTTTACGCCTGGCATTGCCCCGTCGTTTTTCTCGGAATAAGCTCTGGCTCTAATATAATTTGAAAAGGAGATGCGACATCCTCACTTCCCTCAATAAGACCAATAAGCTTTTCTAATGTAAGCTTCGCCATCTTCTCCTTTGGTTGGGTGATGGTTGTTAACCCGATGTATCGATTCTTCGCAAGGTCGATATCATCAAATCCGATAACCGATAGCTCCTCTGGAACGCGAATATTCTCACTTGCTGCAGCATCAAGAATGGCTAAGGCCATTTGATCAGATGCAGAGAAAAAAGCGGTTGGTCTTTTCTTCCCATTCAGCAGTTTCTTCGTGAATCGATAGACTTCATCGTATGAGAACTCCTGATTGTATACGTATTCTTCATGAAGAGGTAAACCGAATTGTTTTAACGCATCCTTAAACCCTTCATTTCTTAAATGTGTCGTAAGGTATTTTGAAGGACCTGCGATATAACTAATTTCTTTATGCTGAAGGTGATAGAGATGCTCAACCGCGAGCTGTGCACCGCGGTAATTGTTCACCGCTATGTAGTTCACATGGTCGTGTTCCATCATACTGTTATAAAGGACAATTGGAAAACCATTGTCATAAAGCTCTTTAATCTTCTCGTTATCTTTGTCTGCTGACGCAATAATAATGCCATCTACTCTTTTACCAATGAGTGTTTGAATGTATTTATTAAGGTTCTCTTCCTTATGGTTGGTGTTACAAAGGATAACATCATACTCCATTTCCTGTGCCTTTGTCGTAATGACTTTTGCTGATTCAGAGAAAAATGGATTTGTGATATCACCAACGATCAACCCTATCGTTCTTGTTTTCTTACTTGCAAGACTACGAGCGATTTCGTCTCTTGTGAAACCTAGCTCGTTGATTGCCGTTAGTACCTTTTCTTTTGTCGCTGTTTTAATATAAGGGTAGTTATTTAACACTCGCGATACTGTAGACTGCGAGACACCTGCTTTTTTGGCTACATCGTATGCACTAATTCTACCGTCCATTGGCTCATAACCCTTTCATCAACAAGAAATAGGGCTATTCCTATTTCTATCGTAGTATGTCTTCTCATAAGATGATATCTAAATTTTCAAACAAATTCAACAATAGCTCATTTATAGTTGGATTAATGCTAGAATGATTGTTTGAACCACGAAAAATCCGACTAAAGCATAAGAATACTTATCCAACGTTCCTGGGAGAATGGAAACACCATTTTCATCTTTGTCTGCCCCTTCAGAAAGTAGTTTCGCACGTTGACCAAATAACGTAAATTCCTCGTAGTTTACTTTCTGTTTTTTAAACAGGAGACTCGCAAGATAACCGATCAAAAGTGTTAATGCACAACCTATTGGGTAGTTCCACAACCAATTAACTACGCCTAACTTCCCTATATAGGCAGTGAGAGCAATACCAAGGACAAAGCCAATTGCTACACCTTTGTCAGTCGCTCTTTTCGTTAGCATCGCAAGTAAGAACATAGCCAGTATTGAACCTGAGAAGTAAGAAAGATAACTTCCTACAACTTTTAAGATAGAGGCTGATGTTCCACCGAATGCCAATAAGGTAAAGACAATCAACAGCATCCCGAACACGAATGTGAAAATCATGGAGACTCGAAGGGATGCCTCTTCTCCTTTCGTAATAAACTTCTCATAGATATCTTTCACAAAAACAGTTGTAACCGAGTTTAATACTGAGTCTATACTCGACATCGCTGCTGCAAAAATACCTGCCATCAATAATCCTAATATGCCAACTGGAATCTGACCTGCAATAAACGTAATCATGACATTATTGGAGTTCGCGAACTCTCTTCCATCGTATGCAATATAAAGAAGGACACCGACAATCATAAATACAAAAAACATGATGTTCATCACAAAACCACTAATACATATCGAACGCTTTACTTCTGTAACTGATTTAGCAGCAAGCATTCGCTGTGTTTGTGTTTGATCTGTTGCATAGTATTTCAGCCAGAGGAAGAAACCGCCGATCAGAGCCACCCAAACACCATTTTCTAACTGAAGATCAAGAGAAAAATCAAGTGCATCCAATTTTCCATCAGCTTTTGCTTGACCCATTGCTTCAAAGAAACCAACATCAAGGTTTGCTAAAATGATCCCAATCGTTGCAAGGAGTCCTCCCCATAAGACAACCATCTGGATCGCGTCTGTCCAGATAACCGCTTTAATACCTCCAAGCAATGTATATAAGATAGATACTGTTACAACAATTGGCACCACAGTTGTTAATGACCAACCTGTGAATTTCTGTATAATAAGCGCCGGGATAAACAAAAAGGATCCAACTTGTATGATGTTTGAAAGGACAAAGCCGATCACTGCAAGCAAACGACTAATCCCACCTAGACGTAACTCAATATACTCATATATAGAAGTGACTTTTAAGTTATAGAAGAAGGGCAGAAATACAGATAGTGCAACGGCAAGCACTAACGGAATACTAAAATTCAGCATAAATGCGATTAATCCTGAATCGTATGCCCACCCCGGGCCACCGATAAAACCATTTGCACTAACAGTCGTTGCTGCAATCGATAAGGCGATCGGCAGGGTTGCTACCGACCTTCCACCAATAAAGTAATCTTCTTGAGAGTCAATATTCCGACTCAGTCTAAAACCCATGTAGACCAGACCAAGCATATATAAAACTAGGAGCGCTATATCTATGGGACTCATGTATTTACCACCACTTCCATATAGATTGCAATGACTACCTGATCAGATACTGTCTTTTTCTCAAACGATCGAAGATGTCGATATCGAGCTGCAATAAATATTCCACAATATCGATGAGTACCCAATTCTCAACAAGCAGATCGCCATCTCTCCGCCACCAGTCCATCACTCGCATCGATACTTTTCTATTCGGAGCAGGAATACCAAGCCAGCCTACTCCTGTATGTGTTGCTTCAACACTCGGCCAACCGGTTGAGGCGATATAATTTTGATCTGCAAATCGTGCTGCATGATTGTGTCCACCTACACGATCAGGTAGCGCTTTAACAAACGGTCCCTGATGATAGTCTTTAAAGCCTTGAATGCCCTTGGTTGAGCCAATCCCAGCAGGTCCGTACCACATAAAATCATCTGCCCAGAACGCCTCTAATCCTTGCTTTTCTAGACCAGAGGAAGCCTTCTTAAGCCCCTTAAAGATCATATCCTCTACTAGCTGAAGCGACTTCTGGCTCTCCTCTTCATCAGATCTTCCTAATAAGACGCCATCGTATGACGATGGACCCGGCACCGTTATTTCTGGTGCAAGAGTAGGGATGAACCGAAATCCAGCTTGTCTCATCACATCCAGCATATCGACAAGCATCCGCGTTTCTACGATTTTCCCTTCTTTCATTTTGTGAAATTCTCCATAACGGATCCACGTCGCTCCTAAATGTGGTGGAATGTCTACCCACTCTTTAGTAAAGGTACCAACCATGTTTCCAGTTGTGCTTATCCAGGACTCTCCTTCATATTCTCCAGCCATGACAATATAAGATTGTTTATGTAAGTCTGGAAATGAAGCAACTAAAGGCTTGTAAAAGACTTCACTAATTTCGTCTATTCCTGTCAGTTCATTGAAAGGATGGTTCGTATACATAACGGCGTCTTCGTGATAGTAGGTTCTGAGGATGTTTGGGATGGTTTCAGGAGTTGCTTTGTAAAGCTGTTTTGTAAATTCGTAAATAAGCTGTTTGTTTTGAATACTCATATACTCACTCTCCCATTATTTTGAATCCGCATTCAAAAATTGTTACACCACTATGTAAAATGGAGGTTTTTAACAGGATTTGGTTAGATTGAAATTCTGAATGCGGATTCAATTTATTTCAAAAACAAAGATTCACACTGTTAATGTGGAATCATTAATTGGAATTATAAAGGATTCGTTCGTTCAAGTAAACCTTTTATTTGAATTTTTTAAATATTATATCAACGGAAACATTAGAGTTATTATGAGAGACCTAGCTACATAGTGTTTCACCCATAGGGAAGATTATAAACTTAAATAATGGAGTGTCAGGAAGAAAATATGGATATTAATAAGTCAGCACGTGCTAATAAAGTATCCCCTCTCTATTAGCCAAATTCCAGATATATTGTCCAGAATGCATATTTTTTGGCCAATATTAAATATATTGGCCAAATCCACATTTTATTAGCTAACAAGAATCATCCCAATAAACAACGTATACCCACACCTGCCCTCTCTAATAATGCTTATACCTCTTCAGCACCATGACACCCGCTATAAGTAGCAAAAGAGATAATGTCGCAGTACTACCGATGACCGTCCAGGCTGACTCGGTCCATTGTTGCTCGACTAAAACCTTCATCGCTTCTCCCCGTATATTCCCTGGGCTCCATTCCATGAATTTCGGAAGGAGTGACGTTAGCAAGCTGATCAGCGACAGGAAGAGAATACTAACGCCCGCTATTCCGCCATTGTGCTGGATGAATGTTCCGACAAAAATCGTAACGGAGACGACGAAGAGAACCCAGAAACAGTAAATGACGAGGCTGCTCACCATAAGCTTCCAGTCGACTGAAGTAAATAATAAATTCGTATAATACCATGTGAGGCAGTAGCTTAATAGAAGCGATAAAAGCAAGAGGGCAAGCTGGGCAACAGTCTTACTGCCTAAGTATTGCCACTCGTTAACAGGGCGCACCATAACAAGCGTAATGGAACCGTTTTGTCGTTCCTGAGCGATCACATTCATGGTTGCGAGAACGAACAGCAGGGTACCGATCGTGCCATATTGAGAGAGGGCGCCGCTCAATACTTCTTCACCCGTAGGGATCGGGATCGTGATACTAGCTCCTTCTGGTAGATTACCGGCCATATCAAGAATTTGTGGCATATAATAACTTGTCAGAGGTTGCGAGATGCCGATGATCATCAGTACGACCGGAAGCCAGATCCATTTGCCATTCCGCATTAGCTCGAGAATTTCTTTGTGTAATAGCGTTAGAAACCGGTTCATTGTCTCACAACCTTCATATAAGCATCTTCTAATGAATCATGCATCATTTCAAAGTGAGTTACTGCTCTATTCCGGTTAATGAGCTCCTGTAACAGCTCATTTGGGTGAACATGCGCAGGAAGTCTCACCTTTACGGTTTTAAGATCAATATATTCATAAGCTTCGATAATCTCAAGCTGTTCGATGATGCCGTTCATCGGTTCTTCGGTTTGTACTTTAATTGGCAATAAATCAAATTCTTTACGCAATGAAGGTAATGACCCTTTCCACTTTAAACAGCCATCTTGCAGAATAAGAACTTCATCACAAATTTGCTCTGCATCGTGCAAGATATGAGTCGAAAATAGAATCGTCATGTTCTGTTTCAGTACTTCGATCAGTTGTAAAAAGTCTCGTCTTCCTTTTGGGTCGAGCGCAGAAACCGGTTCGTCTAGAATGAGAAGCTTCGGTTTGTGAAGCAAGGCCTGCGCTAATCCGAGGCGCTGTTTCATTCCCCCAGAAAAGCCACCGATTTTTTTAAACGCGGCCTCTTCTAAGCTAACGAACGCTAGCACCTCCTCTACGCGATCATGAAGCTCTACCTTTGGTATCGATGATAGCTTACCGGCGAAAGCAAGAAATTCTTTGGCTGTCATCCAATTAAAAAAGGACGGATGCTGAGGCAAGAAGCCAATCAATGGTCGGTAGTCTTTATTCTGATATCCGTTAAATTGAATGGATCCTGAGTCAGGTGTGAGCATTCGAGCTAACATTTGCAGCGTCGTTGTTTTACCCGCTCCATTAGGACCTAATAGAGCCATGCAGCTTCCCTCCTGAATGGTGAAGGAGAGATTCGAGACAGCTTTTTTACCTTTAAACTGTTTCGATAGATTGTCGATGTTAACAAGCATGATTTTCACCACCTAACTGTTTTTACGTCCGATCACAAAGTAAAGGATTGCCCCAAAGAGATTCACAAAGAGAATAAGAAGGATCCACATCCATTTCGGTCCGTTTGTTTCTTTCTGTTTGATACAACTAACAAGCGCTGAAATGGTTAAGATCGCCTGCAAGATCAACAATGGCGCCACTAACGCCCAGTTTATGTCGTTCAAGATGTCCATTTTTTCACCTCTTCCCCTTTAACCTTCGTTTATATGGCCATACGACGAACAGCAAGTAAAATAAGGTCGGCATCGGTAATTGAATCAAACCCCAGATCCCCCATAGCCACGGGTAACTCCCTTTTTTCTTTGCATCTACAAAGAGAAGCATGCTTTGCGTGAGTAACAAGAGAATAAGAATCGGAACAAAGACGTAGAGCTCAAGATTTGTCATAATCAAACATTCCTTTCTTATTCACTTTCTTATAAGTGAAATAGACAGCAAAAGGAGCAATCAGAGTTGCAACGATCTGGAAGTATAGAAAGAAAAGTGGAGCTTCAAAAAGACTTACGATAACCACGGTTAAAATCACGACCGCTGTTAACAAGAAGAGCGTACTTTCGATGTAAAACGCTTTTTTCTTTTTTTGTTGAAACAGGACTAGTTGTTTCTCCATATCAAGCTGAGAAAGTGAACCTTTTCCAAGATCATCGATATGCTGCCAATCCTGTTTAAGGTGTTGCACAATCTTTTCTTCTTCCTTGTCATTCACGGCGTATCCAACTCCTTTCGTAACTTCCGTAAACCAGTATGCACCCTGGATTTCACTGTTCCTGAGCGTATCCCGAGCATTTTCCCAATTTCATCATACGAGTAGCCATAATAATGCCGTAACAAGATCGGAACTCTGAGCGTGGAGTCTAACGTATTAAAATCTGTGAAAAGGTCGCTCCAATTCATTCCTTTTGTACTCGAGTCCCACGCTAGCTTTCGCGATAAGGTACGCTTCTCTTCATCCACCCATTTCTTTTCACGTTTTTCTTTCCGAAGCATGTCAATGTAAAGCCTAGAAGCGATCGAAATCATCCACGTCGAGAACTTCCCTTCTCCTTTATAAGAAGAAAGTTTCACATAACACTTCATCATCGTTTCCTGAGCAAGATCCACGCTGATCTCTTCATTTAAGGTTAGCTTTAAAAGATATTTGTAGAGGAAAGCATAATAGCACTGAAAAAGCTGAGTGAACGCATCATCGTTTCCAGCTTGTGCCTGCTGAATTAATTGAATCTCCTCCTCGCGTTCCATACAACCCTCTCCTTTACCTGCACCTATATGACGCTGACCTCTTAGAAATCGTTCATTTGAATTAAATTTATTTAGCTTGATCAATACTCTTTCCACAAATGATACATAAAAAGCTAACCTCCGTCTTTCAGAAGTTAGCTTTTCCTCTCTTTCTTTATTCAACACTTCAAAACCAAGTTGAGCGGGTTAAATGACAATAAGCTATCAGCTCTCCATGCAATTGCACCTATAGAAGTTTGTCTCCTTATAACTACCTTTTCACTGTGTGTATACTACACTTCTTACTCTACTAACTTACAAAATTCAAAAATAATAGGACCTCCCTATTCAGAGACGTCCCTCACCTTACCTTTATACTGTAAGGTTATGTTCAATCTGGTTAAGAATCGCTTTGTGTCACCCACTAAGTGATTCGACAGAGTTCGCGGGTGCCTGTCACCACCGAGCCACCAACCAACGTTCTGGACTTGAACCTTAAAGCGTGTGCGCATTCCGGGCACACTACTAAAAAGGCATAGAGAAGTTCCCCTTCTCTATGCCTTTCCATTAAACTATCTATCCTATTCTATTTTTCTCTTCCCTACCACCTAGCCGTCAACATCTTCCGTCTCGTATAAAACTCCACGCCATCCGATCCATTCGCATGAAGATCGCCGTAGAAGGAGTTTTTCCACCCTGAGAATGGGAAGAACGCCATCGGTGCTGGAACTCCGATATTCACCCCGAGCATGCCGACTTCGATGTTTTCTCTGAAGTAGCGGACGTTGCTGCCGCTTTGGGTGAAGAGGCAGGCGCCGTTTCCGAAGTCGGATTCATTGGTGAGCTCGATTGCTTCTTCTAGGTTTTTCACTCGTACAATCGATAGGACGGGAGCGAAGATTTCGTCCTTCCAGATTTGCATGGACGTGTTCACGTGATCAAAGATCGTTGGTCCAATGAAGTAGCCTTTGTCGTTGTAGGCTTCATCGTTTCTTCCGTCACGGACAAGCGTCGCGCCTTCTTCTTGTCCTTTTTGAATGTAGCTTTCCGTTCTTTCTTTGTGTTCTTTCCGGATGACGGGTCCTAGGAACACATCGTCGTCCAGTCCGTTTCCGATTTTAATTTCATCCGCTTTTTCGTTCAGCTTTTGAAGCAATGGTTCGACGACATCGTCTACTGCGACAACGACCGAGCACGCCATGCATCGCTCTCCTGCTGATCCGTAGGAAGCGGCAATGATTTCTTTCACCGCTGCATCAAGATCCGCGTCTGCCATGACGATGGAATGGTTTTTCGCACCGGCTAGGGCTTGAACGCGTTTGCCGTTCGCTGCACCTGTTTTATACACATATTCTGCGACAGGCTGTGAGCCGACGAAGGAAATCGCTGGCACGTCTCTGTGCTCCAATAGGCCGTTTACGACATCATGGGCACCGTGAACGATATTAAGGACTCCGTCTGGAAGACCCGCTTGTTTGAATAGTTCCGCTAATCGGTTTGCGAGTAGCGGTGTGCGTTCTGATGGCTTAAGAACGAATGTATTCCCCATCGCGATGGCGAGCGGGAACATCCAGCACGGCACCATCATCGGAAAGTTAAACGGTGTAATGCCACCAACGACGCCGACGGGATAGCGGTACATGCCGGATTCTAGATTTGTCGCAATATCCGGAAGCTGTTTCCCCATCATTAAGGAAGGCGCACCGGCAGCGAACTCCACGCACTCGATTCCGCGCTGTACCTCGCCCTGCGCTTCTTTAAAGCTTTTTCCATTTTCCTGTGTAAGCAATCGTGCCAGCTCGTCCCAGTTGTCGACGAGGAGCTGCTGGTATTTAAACAGAATGCGAGCACGCTTTGGTACGGGGGTTTTGCTCCACGTTTTGAAGGTTGCCTTTGCGACTTTTACTGCTTCATCAAGATCTTCTCTTGATGAGATCGGTACCTGTGCGAGTTCTTCACCCGTTGCTGGGTTTGGTACAGATTGAAATTGATCGGTTTTTGCGTCTACCCATTCACCGTTAATGTAGTTTTGTAGCGTGTTTGTTGTTGTCGTTGCCATGTTAAAGTCCCCTTCCTTTTTGTACACTTTTTAGAAAATCGAATATAAAATAACTGCCAGGATCAAGGCGATCGTCGGCAGAATAACGCTAAGTAAAAAGATCGGTCCGTAAGAACGCTTATGTGTTTCACCGCAAATCGCACGGATCGTGGTCACCACATATCCGTTATGTGGGAGCGAATCAAGTCCACCTGAAGCAAGGGCTGAAATGCGGTGCATCGCGCCAGGATCTAAGTTCCCCATCCCTAAATAAATCGGGGATAAAATCGGGAGTGCGATTCCAAGACCACCGGAGGCTGAGCCCGTTAGCCCACAAATAAGTGTAACTGCGATCGCAAGTCCCATCAGTGGTGGACCTGGAATATTCACAAGACCATCTACAACCGTTTGAAAAGCCGCGACCTGTGCCGCCACGCTACCAAAGCCGACTACGGCGCAAGTATTCGCAGCAGCTATTAACGCATCATGCGTTCCTTTTGCGAGCGGGTTCCAGAATTCCTGTAAATATGGAAGCATGATGAAACAGGCTAAAACGATACCGGAAGCAAGCGAAATGAGTGCGGCCCCGGTTGATGAGATAAAATTGGACAGCGTATTTAACGAGACGATGACCGTGACGAGTGGCAAGATCGCTAAAACGACATTCGGCAACTGCTTTTGCTCTGGTTCTGGCTCAGGCAACACCTGCTTCAATTCGGCTGTTGCAGCGATTTCATTTGATGCTTTTGAAGTCTCGTTAGGCAATGAAAAAACTTCCCCATTTCGCACCGCTTTTTTCACCATTTTTCCTAGCAACCATCCACCCGTTAACATGATCAAGATGGCAATGAGAATGCCGATGAACCCACCAGCCGTTGGTTTTGTTCCAAAGTACTCGGTTGGAATCAGGTTCTGGATTTCTGGTGATCCCGGAGCTGTCATCGTAAAGGAAATGGAGCCGAAGACGAGCGCTGCAGGGATAAAGCGATGTGGCAGGTTCGCTAATTTAAAAAGAGAGACGGCAATAGGGTAAACCGCGAAGCCGACAACGAATAAGCTAACGCCGCCGTAGGTCATGATGGCTGCTGCCGCAACGACCGCAAAGACAGAGCGAGAAGGACCGAGCGTATTCTTAATCCAATTCGCAATACTATCTGCCGCTTTCGTTTCCTGCATCACTTTTCCAAAGATGGCTCCTAATAAGAATATGAGAAACCAGGAAGCAAAGTAAGACGTGAATCCCGTCATGTAATAATCGGTTAACGCTGTTTCTAGATTTAGTCCTCCAGTAAGGGCAACGAGCACGGCGCAAAGAATCGCCGCTATGATGATGTTGATCCCTTTCATTGTCAAATAAATGAGGAGGCCTAACGATAAAATTAAGCCAAGCATGCCTAGCATGTTCTTCCCTCCTTGTACCCTCTAAGCGCGTTATTGAACCTTGTGCTCGCTACGAAATTGGTAGTCATAGCAAGTGAGATAGAGTTCTTCTAATTCGGCTTGAGTAGGCACGCGAGGGTTATGGCTTGGACTCCCACTATCAAGCGCATCCGCCGCCATCTTAGAAACGGCTCGGTTAAAGGCTTCTTGCTCAATGCCCCACGATTTCAAATTGGGAATGTTTAATGTGCGACAAAGTTCTTGAACGGAAGCCACCGCTTGTTCAGCTGCTTCTTCATCAGTAAGAGTGGCACTGCTCGGTTGAAAAATGCGTCCGATATCGGAAAGGCGCTTCTGACATTCACTCTTGCTAAATTCAAGAACAGCAGGTAAGAGCATCGCGTTGGAATAGCCATGTGGCACATGGAACAGTGCTCCGATTGGTCGCGACATGCCGTGAACGAGACAAACGGATGCATTGGTAAACGACATGCCTGCTTGTAACGCCGCTAAGCTCATCGCTTCTCTCGCTTCAAGGTTGTCACCATTGAAGTAAGCGTTCTCAATATTATGGGCAATGAGCTGAATCGCTGATAGCGCAAATGTATCCGTCATCGGATGAGATCTCTTAGATAAATACGATTCAATCGCATGACTCAGCGCATCAACGCCTGTTGCAGCCGTTACATGCTGTGGTGAGGAGATCGATAATAATGGGTCAACAATCGCGACAGCTGGCATGAAAGCTGGCTGCTTCACCATCATTTTCACCTCATTAGATGTATTTGTAATGACCGTCACATCTGTCGCTTCCGAGCCCGTTCCTGCTGTTGTAGGGATTGCGATATGCGGAATTGGAGTATGCTCAGCGACTTTCTTGTTAAGCCGGTAATCGGCTAAGTCACCACCGTTTGTGGCAAGAACCACGATCGCTTTTGCTGTATCAATACAGCTTCCACCCCCAAGCGAGATCACGACATCAGACTGACTCTCTTTTAAAAGGGCTAACGATTCTGCCACATACTGATCAGTCGGTTCTGACTCTACTCCTGTATAAACCTCACTTTCAATCCCCTTTTCCTTCAAGTAATCCTGACATTCACTCACATAGCCGAGACTAGACATCACCTGATCGCTTATAATGAGTGCTTTACCTCCACGAATGGAAGCTTCCACTCCAATTTGTTTAAATGACTCTCGACCATATAAAATCGTTTGCGGCGTTCGAAAAACGGCATAGGTTTCCGCCTGGCTATCACTCCTTCATTCTGACTTACTTATCTATAGAAGCAAGATCCGTGCCAAGTTTAACAAGCGCTACATCAAGCATTTTTGCGCTATTGATTGTAGCACCTACACTACAGTTGTTGATTTTATGTAGTGATTCTCCTACACTTCACTTAGGAGATGTCGAGATTTTTTAACTTTTGATAAAGCGTGGTCCGATGAATCCCCAGGCGTTCTGCTGCTTTCGTTTTATTGCCACCTGCATCTTTTATCGCTTGAACGATAGTTTCCTTTTCTCGTTCCTTCCCAACTCGTTTCGCTTCGTCTAATAAGCTGTGGGATTTTTCATCAGGAATTTGTTTTGCACGATCTGCCTTCACGTTAAAAAGTCCATTGAGGTGGTCTTTCCCAATAATCGGCTCATCAATTAACGTAACCACACGTTCAATCGTATTCACTAGTTCACGAATATTCCCTTTCCACTCTGAATGAGTAAGAGTAGATAAAGCTTCGTGGGTAAATCGTTTTGTTTGGACGCGATACTTCTCACAAATCTCTTTCGCATAGTAAGACAGGAGAATTGGAATATCCTGCTTCCGTTCCCGGAGAGCCGGGACATGGAGGCAAATGATATTTAATCGATAAAACAGATCTTCACGAAACGTCCCTTTTTCGACGAGCTCCTTTAGATGTTGATTCGTTGCCGCGATCACTCTTACATTGGTTTGGTATTTCTTGATGCCACCAACCCGCTCAGCTTCTTTTTCTTGGAGCACACGAAGCAGTTTTGTTTGCATACTTAGCGGAAGTTCTGCAATTTCGTCCAAGAAAATCGTACCGTTATTCGCCAGCTCAAATTTCCCGGGCTTTCCTCCTTTCTTGGCTCCTGAGAATGCGCCTTCTTCATATCCGAATAATTCTGATTCAAACAAATGCTCAGGAATGGCCGCACAGTTCACGCTAATCATGGGGCCTGTCGCAAAAGGACTTAGATGGTGGATACTTTTCGCAAACATTTCTTTCCCCGTGCCACTTTCACCGGTAATGAGCACGGTCGCCGCTGTTCTGGCTGCTCTTCTAGCAAGTCGTTTCGTAGCTTTAATCTCTTCACTTACACCAATAATTTGATCAAGCGTTATGTGATTCTCTTTCTTTTTTCCAACTTGTTTCGTGCCTCGTTCAGGCTCCTCTGCATCCGTTTCTTTAAGTCGTTCATAAATTTTATAGATCTCCGAAATCCCTTCAAAGATAAGCATTCCGATGGCGCCGATCACAGCGCCATTTTTCACAATCGGAATGCGGTGAACGACCATTTCATGGCCCTGGATTGTTTGGAGTACACCACGCTCGGCTAGCCCTGTTTGCACGGTCATGTGAAGCTCTGTATTATCAATTACTTCAGTCACATGTCGTCCAATCGCATTTTCTTTCTCGATCCCAGTAAAACGGCTGTACGCTTCGTTAAACTCCTGAATCGTTCCGTTTTCATCTACAACAGCAATCCCTTCATAAGCACTTTCGAGCACGGTGTTCAACGCCTCTGCTGTATGCTGTTTTTGCTTAAGCTTTGAAATGTATTTCGAAAACCCATCCGTAATATCGCCTTTTGATAACAAGCCAATCAATTTCCCTTTTGAATCAAGGACAGGCAGTTCATTGTATGGTAGTGAAAAAACCTCTAAGATTGAATCTTCAGGGTGGACCACCGCGAAGTTTCGTTTAAAAAGATCTCGCCCTACTTTTACGTCCCTGTTGTCATGTAGAAAATAAGATAGCACTTGCCTCAGTGTGATCGTTCCGAGAAAATGATGATCATCATCCACAATCGGTAATGTATTTAATTTATGGCTGATCATCCATTCACCAGCCTCCTGAATTGACTGTTCCGATTTGATGCAAAGAGGTTCCGGTGTCATCCAATTCTTCACATAGAGAATCGGTTCTACATCTGATAAATCATTATTCGTTTCAACGAGATCATTGATCGACATAAGTTAGCCCTCCAATATGATGGTTAGTGGTGCCTGTCACCACCCGTTTAATGATGAATGCTGTCGAAATAAGCGATTGAGCGTAAGTCTGCCCCTATTACTTTCGATAGGCATAACAAAAGGACCTCCCTTTAATGAGACGTCCTTCACCTTACCTTTATACTGTCATGCAACATTTCATACATCATCTTCATCTTCATTAACTTCAACTCATTCTCTTCAAACCGCTGCACCAGCGCTTTATTCGCCTGACCATCAAAGTTATGCTCAATCTGGTTAAGAATCGCTTTATGTCGCTCACTAAGCGATCCGACCGCGTAGCAATGTTCTAAATAAGCGTTTAATAGATTTGCTTCCGCTTCAAGATCACTTTTGATCTGCGTTCTTAAGGCATCTTTTTGCCGCTGCCTTTCCCAGTAATCGTTCCACCAGTCAAAATCAAAGTCCACTTCTTCACCTCTTCTCTTTAAGATTCGTAACGTAGCCACTGTGCTAGTAATTGATCGGCTCGCATTAAGTCTTGACTCATTCGCTCCATGTTGTAAGCAATGTCCTCCGTATCCTGATGGGTGTCACCAAGTGATGCCATTAAGCTATCGAACATCTGGATATCAAATAGCATCGGTACACCGTCAACTGGCGCTTTCGTAAATTCATGAAAGTAACTCTCCACCTCTGATGCATTTAATTTATCAAATTGCCCGCTTCCTACTGCATTCATGTATTTGCTTTTCATATCGCGCATTGTGTTCATGTATACATCTAGGAAATCTAGCAACGCCTGTTTTGTTGCTTCAAGTTGCTCCTCGCTCTGCTTCATTTCTTGCACATACATTTCCATTAAGCTTTCTTGGATTTGGATATGGAAGTCTGAGACACCTCTGTTTTTTAGGGCGAGTGGGGATAGGTTGAGTTGACTTTGAAGCTTTTCGTCGAAGAGAACCTGTGGCACAAAGTAGCCTTCATCGTCATATAAACTTGAATCTAAGTAATTTTTTATCCCGTGCATGGAAACCCCGGCCATTCCAGCTTGACTAGGATCATTCATATAATAAACGGAACCAACAGATTTCTCATAATAGGTGCCGACCACGTCATCAGGATAGGTATAGCTGATGACATTATCTTTGTACTCTCCATTAATGGCGTTTTGCTGTTGCTCGGGCGTTAATAGTGAATAAACGTCTGCAGCTGCGAATGTGACCGCATTCGAATCGTGATTAACGGCAAAGTACTGCGCTAATCCCCCACCAAGAGAGTGACCAACAAATGTGATGTTTTTAGCTCCATACTTTTCAACATAGTGATCCACTTTTTCTTTCGCTTCAGTAAATTGATTTTTATGTATATACGAAATAGTACCAGCTTTTGAATCTAATTCAGCTCGGCCACTTGCTAGACTTGCAACCTGGGAAGGAGTTCCTAAATAGTCTGTTGTCCCATACCTCTTTTTGGTATAATTGGAATTGCCTAAAACGATGCCTTCGAGGTCTTCTTTAACATCTTTATACGATTCAGCAATGTCTGCTTTATTGATGGTGTTTTTCTCATATACGAGATTTCCATTTTCGATGCTTGCATCACCGGTCGCTAACATCGCGTCTTGGGAAGGGGTTCCAACGTATTTTGACTCAACCTTTGTTTCAACAAATGTGGGCATTTCAGTTCCTCTGAAGCTAATAACAATATCTTCAGTATTAGAATTTTTTAATACGTATCCAAAAAGCCCAGTTTCTGTGTTTTCAATAGTACCAATCTTCTTCCAAACAACATAATTAGTTGGAGACACTTTTACTAAAACTTCAGATTTAATGTCGTCATATGCTATTTCCGAAATTTCACTAGCAGTCATTTCATTTATCATAATAAATCTCTCCCTTCGTTTGAAACGAAAGTTAAGGAGGTTATCCTATCTACAAACTGTTATTTTTACCCATTATATTGATTATACTATTAGGAGGTTGTGGTGTGAACTCACAAAGTGAAAACTATGATGATGAAACTAAGGAAAAAGCGAAAGAAGCAGTTAGAAGTTTCGTAGTTAGCAATTATGAAGATATCGACTCCGTTGAAATCACTAAACTCTATCAAAGTGAAATGGGCGGATTAAATATTGAGGGTACTGTTAATGACGGGGCAGCTGAATTTAAAGCAGGAGTTAGAAATGATTTTTCTATCGGTAATTTAAGTCCAGGAGAAAAATTTCCTGATATGAAAGAAGAATGTAAAGAACAGATTTGTGATTAAGACTGTTATACATAAATATGAAATACGGAAAATTCCTTGTATCTTCTTTATCTTAAATTTTCACTCCAACTATCATATGAGGTGATTTTTTGTATTCTCGTCTCATTTTAATTTTTTCCGTTGTTATACTATTAGGGAGCTGCAGTGTGAACTCTAACAGTGAAAACTATAGCGAAGAAACTATCAAAAAAGCGAAAGCGAGCGTAGAAAGTTACATTATAAATAATTATCACAATGTCGAAAGCGTAGAGTTTAAAGAGTCTCCTTCTGCACCGATGGGTAGACTTGTTCTTGAAGGTACTGTTAATAAAAAAGCGACATTTAATATCGGAGTGAATGATGATTTTACAGTTGGAAGTATTGGCATGGGTGAAGGATTTCCAGAGCCTAAAGAAGAATGTAAAGACCACTCCTGTGACTATGAAATAAGTAAGTAATAAAGATAGTGCTCTCTCAGCCTGTTGCCACAGATTTTGTCTGTGCAAGCAGGCTTTCTTTTTGCAGTATGTGGGCTACCCTCTTCTCTTCTGTTTAGGCTAATCAAGAAAATGCATAAAGCGAGGTGACCTCATATGAAATTCATCCGCATTTACGCCATTGTATCGCTCATTTTATTAGTTAGTTGTAGTGTGAATTCTAGTACGAAAGAATACAGCGATGAAACAATAAGAGAAGCACAAGCAAACGTGACGAGTTACATAGAAAACAATTACGCTAACATCTAATCCCTTGCAGTAACCGAGCCCTATGAAGCAGAAATGGGGATTATGACCGTGGATGGTAAAGCAAACGGTGAAGCTTTTTCTGTAAGCCTGGACACTGATCTGATGGTAGCTGGGGTAGCGATTCAAAGTAAACAGTTTCCTGAAAAGAAAGAAGAATGTTTGGAGAGAATATGTGACGATTAAATGCTTCTTACATTCAATGCACTTACTCCGTATTCGAGCTAAAGGTTAGGAGATGATCCTATTTCTATATTAAAAACGTTTCCTCTTGTCGTTCTTCTCCTGTTAGCTGCTTGTAGCTTCTATACGCAGAGTGAGGATTATGACGACGAAACAAAGGAAAAAGCAAAGGCTTCCGTAGAGAGATTTATCACAAATAATTATGAAGAGATTGAATCCGTTGAGGTCACTAAAGTTTATCAAAGCGAAATGGGTGGACTAAATGTAGATGGAACTGTTAATGACGGGGCGGTTGAATTTACAGCTGGGGTTCGAAGTAATTTTTCGATAGGGCATTTAGCTCCAGGAGAGGATTTCCCTAATATGAAAGAAGCTTGTAAAGAGCAGATTTGTGAGTGACCGAACCTTTAATCATGTACAAATCAGCTCGCATCAATTTTCATCAATGGGAACTGTGTTCATTAGTGGTGAAGTTAATGACGACAAACACTTCACCTTACATTTAAATTAGGAAGATGATTACAATGTTGTTGGTTTCTCTCATGATGCGTTATTTCTAAAATTAAAAGACGAATGTAAAAAGAAAGTTTGTTAGAAACTTGTAAAGAAAGGATAGATTCGTTTTGGATAGCAGGCCCCTTCTATTTGTTGTATTCCTTATCCTGCTCGTCGGCTGTAGCCAGAACTCATCAGGAGCGTACGATGATGAAACGATCTCCAAAGCACGAGCTACAGTTGAAAGCTACTTAATTCACAATTATAGAGATATTGATCAGATCAAGTTTGATAAGGACGCAACTAATCCGATGGGCGGCATGATGATCTCTGGCATTGTAAATGGGAATGACAAAGCAACCTTTTCAATCGATATCGAAGTTGAAAATGACTTTTCAGTAGGAAGCATTGGAAAAGGTGAAGAATTCCCTGAACGTAAGCAGGAATGTATCGACAAAACGTGTGATTACTAACTGAAAATGGGGGCTTCGTTATTCATCTCCCCTCTTATACTGAGTGTCGCCCTCTTTATTGGCTAAAATCCAATTATATTGGCCATTCTGTTATTTTATTGGCCAAACTCGCGATATATTGGCCAAATCCTCATTTTATTAGCTAACTAGAATGATTCTAACAGTGGTGGGGCAACTTCTAACCACCGTTCACGAAAGGTGATCATCATGCAATGGAAAGCACCAATTTTTATCATGCTCGCCCTTTTCCTTAGCGGGTGTAGTCTATTCTCTACTGGTAGTAATGAGTATTCGAAAGAATTCATTTTACAAGCAGAGAAAGAAGCGGAGCATTTTTTAAGAGCGAATTATAAGAACGTTGATGAGGTCACTTTTAGTGACGATCATAGTAGCCCTATGGGCGGGCTTGTGATTCGAGGAAAAGTAAATGGTGAGGCTGTGTTCTCAATGGATATGGACAACTCGTTAAAGGTGATCGCGATCAGCGAAGGAACGGGTTTCCATGAAGAGAAACCCGCGTGTAAGGAGAAAGTTTGTGATGACTAAGTTGTCATTATGTTCTTTAACAGGGAGTGTTTTTTTGAAACGTACTATTGGCATCTTCCTTTTAATCTTTTTATTTGGATGTAACGCAATATCTTCATCAGAAACGGTTGATAAACAAACGATTGAAAAAGCAAGAGAAAGCGTAGAAAGCTATTTGCGCCATAATTATGAAGACGTAGAAATAATGACGTTCAGCGAAGATACGAGTGATCCGATGAAAGGTTTAATGATAAACGGAACGGTCAATGGTGCTGAATTTTCAGCGAGCCTCGATTCGGAAACGTTCAAGGTGAAAAGCGTTGGTGAGACGGAAGGATTTCCTGACGTAAAAGAAGAATGTCGGGATACCGTTTGTGATTATGAATAAGCGTTTCCTAACATTTCTAGTAAGGAGCATAGTGAATGAAAAGAATTGTCTTATTCCTATCGTTTACGATCCTAATCGGTTGTGGTGTGGAGCAAGATCCAGAACAAATCGACAAAGCGGAAGCGAGCGTGAAGCGCTATCTGAAGGCTAACTTTCAAAACGTTGAAAGCGTAGAATTTAACAACTCCCCTTCTACCCCAATGGGGGGGCTTGTTCTAGAAGGAACGGTCAATGGGGAGGCCACATTTAATATTGGGGTAAATGAAGATTACACGGTCGGAGGGATCGGGAAGGGCGAGGGATTTCCCGAGCGGAAAGAAGCGTGCCTGGAGCACTCGTGTGACTATGGACAGCTGGAAGAATAGGTTAATATCTAGTCTCAAATGATAGATTGTATCTTTCTAAGGAAGTGATTTTATGAAATGGCCCCTTTCTCTTTTGGCATTAACATTTCTTTTACTTACGGGATGTAGTCTGATGCAAAGAGAGGAATATGACGAGGAAACAATCAAAGAAGCGAAAGCGAGTGTGACAAGCTATATAGAAAATAATTATGAGAGCATTGAACAGATCACGCTGAAGGATCCCTACCAGGGAGAGATGGGAAGTTTCAAGCTTGAGGGTAAAGCAAATGGAGAGGCTTTTTCAGTGATGTTAAATAACGATTTGACGATTTCAGTTATGTCGATCCAGAGCGAACATTTTCCAGAGAAGAAAGAAGCGTGTAAGGAGAACATTTGTGACTATTAACGTGACGGAAAAAGTGCGGCTTCCCTTTCCTGATTGCGAGGTGATTTTTTGTTAAGACGACTTTTAATGGTGTTTCTTATTTCAACTGTCCTTGGTGGGTGTAGTTGGGCATCTTCCCATGAAACGTATGATGAAGAAACCATCGCTAAAGCGGAGGCTTCCACACAAAATTACATCAAGAGCAACTTTAAAGAGATCCAATCTGTTGAAATCACAACCGTCTACCAAAATGAAATGGGCGGCATGAAGGTAGAGGGATCGGTTAATAACGGTGAGGGTACTTTTTCCGCGGGAATTGAAAATGATTTTTCGGTTGGAAGTGTTGGGGTAAGCGAGACATTTCCGGATCGAAAAGAGGACTGTATGGAGCGCACGTGTACATATGAGCACTGATTTGATGTGAGGTGAAATGGAATGAAGTTCTATAGAGGTGCTTTCCTCGCCTTGGTGATCCTCTTTAGCGGATGCCAGGCAGAAACGTATGATGAGGAGAGTATCCAAAAAGCAACCGAAGCAGCGGAAAGCTATATGGTGAACAACTTTTTAATAGAAGAAATAACATTAGGCGCGCCCTATCAAACGGAAATGGGCGGTATGGCGATTGATGGTACGGTGAATCAAGGTGAGGATTTCACCATCAACCTTGAAGAAGATTTTACAGTCGCCGGGTTAGCCATTCGAAGCGATAATTTTCCCCCTCGGAAAAAGGGGTGTGAAGAAAGAGTTTGTTATGACTAAATATGGCTATGAAAGGGTCTCTATGAAAACGCGAATTAGTTTGCTTGTCGCAGTCTTTCTTCTCTTAGCAGGCTGCAGCTGGATCACAGCAAGTGAGAAGTATGATGATGAAACAAAAACAAATGCTAAAAAATCTGTTGAAAGCTTCCTGATGAACAATTACGAGCATATCGATTCTGTTGAATTCACGAATGTTTATCAAAGTGAAATGGGTGGCTTGAACGTCGATGGTACGATTAATGATGGAGAAGCTGAGTTTTCCGCTGGGATCGAAAACGATTTTTCAGTAGGAAGTATCGGGTTAGGTGAGGGGTTTCCCGAAATTAAGAAGGCGTGCCTGGTTGAAACGTGCGATTACTGAGCAAGAATACCCTCGTGATAGGAGAGAATCGCTCTTTATTGGCTAAAATCCGATTATATTGGCCAAAATTCCATTTTATTAGCTAACTAGAATCATTCTAACCACCGCCCGCCCTCCATCACCACTACAAAAAAGCCGCACCTCGCGCGAGCGCTAAGTACGGCTTTTCCCTATTCTCGATCTATCTTTCAAACACCGTTCGGCTTACTCTCGATCAAATAACGACACACCAGCGATTCCTGGATGGGTCATTTCGTACGGATCTAAGATTAAGTTTAGTTCTTCTTCAGTGAGCACATCGTACTTCAAGCAAAGCTCTCGGATCGAGGCGCCGCTTAGGATCGCTTCTCTCGCGATTCGCGCTGCTACTTCATAGCCAATGTGCGGGTTTACGGCGGTTAGGACGCCGACGCTTTTTTCTACGTACTCATTGAGTCGGTCTTCGTTTGCTTCGATGCCTTTAAGGCAGTTGTCTGTGAACGTGCGGAACGTGTTCTTCATGATGCTGAGTGATTGAAGCAAATTGAAGACGAGCACGGGTTCCATGACGTTTAATTCGAGCTGCCCTGCTTCTGAAGCGAGGCAGATCGTGTTGTCGTTTCCGATTACCTGGAAAGCGACCTGGTTAATAACTTCGGGTAAGACGGGATTCACTTTACCAGGCATAATCGAAGATCCGGGCTGTCTTGCTGGCAAGCTGATTTCGCCTAATCCCGCTCGTGGTCCGGACGCCATTAGCCTTAGGTCATTTGCGATTTTTGACATGTTCATCATACACACTTTTAACACGCCAGAAACTTCGGTGTAGGCGTCGGTATTTTGCGTGGCGTCGACCATATCTTCCGCTCCCAAGAGTGGTAAACCGCTAATTTCCGCTAGTTCTTTTACAACGAATTCAATATAGCGCGGATCGGCATTCAGTCCCGTTCCTACTGCCGTTGCGCCCATGTTCAACTCATATAAATGCTGACGGGATTGTTTAATTCGTTTCATATCGCGCGCAATCACGCGACTGTAAGCTTGAAACTCCTGACCAAGTCGAATCGGCACGGCATCTTGAAGATGGGTGCGTCCCATTTTAATAATGTGGTTAAACTCTTCTGCTTTTTGTTCGAAAGTGGCATGCATGTCTTCCATTGTGCTTAGCAACTGCTCCATCATATTTAAGACGGATAGATGAATAGCTGTTGGAAACGAGTCGTTTGTTGACTGTGACATGTTCACATGGGTGTTCGGGCTACAAGCAATATAGTTCCCTTTTTCTTCGCCTAACAATTCAATCGCGCGGTTCGCGATGACCTCATTTACGTTCATGTTAATGGAAGTACCAGCGCCTCCCTGGATCGGGTCGACGATGATGTGATCATGCATCTTTCCTTCCATCAATTCATCTGCTGCTTCGACGATTGCGTTTCCAATTCCAGCATACAGATGCTTCACTTCCATGTTGGCGAGCGCCGCCGCTTTCTTCACCATGGCGAACCCTTTGATCAATTCTTCATGGATGCGATAGCCCGTGATCGGAAAGTTCTCCACGGCGCGTAGCGTTTGAATGCCATAATAAGCATCAATCGGAACTTCCTTTTCTCCCAAGAAATCGGATTCGGTTCTTGTGTTGGTCATAGTTGTCGGCATGATGATTCTCCTTCTTCTGCTTCGTCTTCTAATCTATCGAACTGTCGTGTTAAAATTCCGGCAAAAGGTGGTTTCACAAACTGCACCAATTTCTCTACAGATATGCCTGAAATTTACCCATTCTCTGCTTCTAGCGAGGGAATGGTCCCCCCTAGTATCTATTCATAAGTTACATTTCCATCACTTGAAATAGTTCGTGTAACGCATATCAACATTCCCCATTATAATTACTTCATGAAATGGTTCAAGGCTTTTGGACATAATAGGTGTACCTTTTCATAGAAGCGATTAATTGTTTAAGCTAATCTATGTAAAAAGTTTCTATAGCTCGCGTTTTATATGAGGCTAAAACATTTAACGGAACTACGGAATTGGTCCATACAAGCAACGGCCGACCACCTTAGCCTAGCTAACTACGCTGGTTATGAATCAGGATACCGCATTCCATCGGTTCTATCGCTCAAATCGAAGAGACAATCCCTCTCCCCATTTTCCGAAACACAACGAATGGCCCCATTCAATAATGCTTGAATGGGGCCAAACAGTGAGAGGCGATTATGTACTGATAGACCATAGTTTTTTTAATACCAGTATTAAAGCTTCTGCTTTACGGGAAGCCTCATTTCAACCTGATCTGCGGACTGGTTTGTCTTCACAAACCCTACCTTCTCATACACGCGCATGGCCGGTTTGTTTGCGGCAGCCACTTCTAACTGGATAAAATCGTTCACGCCTTCATATTGCTCTAAACCGAAAGCAATGCCCTGTTTAACGAAATCGGGACCTATTCCCTTTCCAATTAAATCAGGAGCTAAAGCAAGTCCGATCTCCAATCCTCCATCGACGATCGTAAACTCAAATAAACCTGATACAGTCCCTTCATGCATAGCTACAAATCCATCGCAGCCCCCAGGACCTGTGAAAACACCATTTTTCTCACCAGATATAAAGTAAGGGGTCATATAAAGGTCAGCAAACTTCCCCTCATAGTGCCAATCATCAATCTCCTGTGCAGATTCGAATGAGATTGGAACAAAATGAAATTTCATAACGTCTCTCCTCCGGTAAACGGCTGTTTATTGGCCGAAATACCAATATATTGGCTAAAATCACTTTTTATTAGCTAACTAGAATCATTCTAACATTCACTAATACTAATCTCGCTAAATGCTCTTCCTCTAGGATCTAAAACCTCATTCCGTCCGATTTCAACCGTTATTTCGCCGCCTATTACGGGCCATTTTCACCCATCTAAAAAAGGTCTCTGTTACTTAAAATAACATAAAAATGGCTTAATCATCATTTAATCCGGGTAACAATAGGAGTAGTGATTACTAAAGGAGGTTAAAACATGGAAGCTCGTGAGCGAGTACAAGAATGGATTTATTCAACATTTGATATAGAGGATATTACACTTCAACATGATGATTCGCTACCTTATGGGCAGCGTGTTTTCTCGGAAAGTGATGATGATTATGCGATCGTCTTCTTCGATGAATCATCCGATCAAGTGATGTGTTCGTTTAAAGAGATGAAGCCGCTTTGTTTCCGCGTCGATCCGATAGTTGAATTTGCTGAAAGGTTCAATCAATGAAGCGTCTGAAGAATGTCATTAGAGTAATATAGCTATCCTTTTCTTATGTGCTAATCTCGATTAGCTTTTTGTAAGAAGATTTAAAAGGATAGCTAGCTTATTTCTAATTATTCACCTATAAAACCCACACCAACTGAAGTTTTCTCTACATAAATTATCCCCCATCTAAAACCCACCCAAATACCGTGCATATCTCATATTCTGATACCGGCTCGTATAGAACGCCAGTCGATCCTTCGCCATCATTGCAATATACGGATCGGGATTTTGGTGATTGATTTCAATGATTGAGATCTGACAGTTTTCGTCTAATCCAATATCAACGCCGATGTTGGCGAGATGGTAGCCCTGTTCTTCGATTTTCTGAATCGAGTTTAACACGACGCGTTTCATTTCTTCTTCTACCCTTTGAATTTCTTTGTCCTGTAGCTTCCAGACGTTTTTTAACGTTGCCCTCGCTATTTCGGTATGACCGCCGGCCGTAATGTTGCTGACGATTTGCCCTTTTGCGCCATAGCGGGAATAGATCCCGATTGTTTCCCACATTCCTTTATGGTTCTTTGAAGTCATCACGCGAAAATCGATAACTCTTTGTTCATATGTTTTGAGTGGAATCGTTTGCTGAATAAGAAAGCTATTTGTCTCAAGATGCTTCCGGAAAAAGACATCGCTCTCCTCTTTACTCTCGAAACGTTCTTCGCGTCTTCTTCGGTTCTCATCGTATTTCACGATAATGTGATGTTTCTCCTTCTTCACATTCAATATGCTTTTCCCTAATCGGCCGTTTAATGGCTTGATATAAATGCTATCATGTCTACGCAGCATGTCGCGGACGCTCTGCACATCCTCGTACAGCACGGTTTCCGGCAGATATTCTTTAAATTCAGGACGCAACATTTGATACATTTCCCATTTTGAGAAATGGGGATAGTTAAACACTCTTCCTCCTAAACGAAGTTCAAAATCGGTCATGCACTCGTGAAACTTCTCCCAGGAGGACGTTAAGCTTGGCTCGGCAATGGACATCACGACGGCAGGATAAGGGAGTTGTATAACTTCCCAGACTTTTTTCACGGGATGATAAAGAAAGCCGTTGATCATTCGCTTTTCTTTCTGAACCCCTTCGATAGAGAAGACTATCACCGCGCCGCCGATCGCGCGGTAGCCTTTGACGAAGCTTTTGTATGTGGAGACTAGTTCGACTAGCTTTTTGTTTGTTAATTCGCAAAGAATCCCAATAAATGGACCGATAATGATCGTGTCACCTTGCACGATAACATCATAATGACACGATAATGGGAGGTCGAGCTCTTCGATTACATTCGTTGAGAGATGGAGTTCATCTTCTTTCGCATAATCTGAATGATATACAGTGACGTTCCAGTATTTGATGCCAAATTGAATACGATAAGTCTTTTCCGATTGTACCTCGCGACTAATGTGAGATTTCTTCGATACAATCAACCGATCATTTTTCTGAAGGTACGATTTGACGCCTAACATCCTACTCCCTCCGCTCCATTGCATAAAACATATCATTCTCTTCCGACTGACTACGAAGGTAGTATATGCATTTGGAAGTAAATAGGAATGTGCTCCTAAAAGATTGGTAGAATGACAGGAGAGATATGCCCGTACACCTCCCCCTTGTCTGGAATAAGATAGGAGTAAGTCTAAAGCGAAAGTGTGGTTAATATGAAGCATCTTCCACTGCCACGGCTCCTTCCTGTTCTAGAAGGAACTGTTTTATCTGGAAGCACCGCAAAAACAGTGAAAAACGCCGCAAAATATGGAGAGCACCTTATTACAGATCAGTCGTTAGTTTTTATGCTTAAACGAAAGTCGTCCATGCCTTTACCAGATAAAGCGAAAAATATCATGGTTGTCACCTCTAACCCGAAAGCTCTTAAGAATGTGAAAGAAGACGTTACGGTCATTTATGTAGAAGACGTTAGAAAAGCGTATTATCGCTTTATTTCGTTTTACAGAGGCTTATTTCAGCTACCTGTCATTGGGGTGACAGGCACCTGCGGTAAAACGACGACAAAGGAAATGATCACGTGGATTTTGAAGGAAAGAGATCGCGTTGTTAGTACGAAGTTAAGTCATAATGGCCTGGCGAGAAACCTCGATTATTTACTAGAAATCGATGATGCAACAGACAGTGCTGTGTTTGAGATGGGAGTCTCTGGGTCTAATCAGCTTCTTTATTCCGCTCATTATTTCCGGCCACAGATCGGTATTATCACAGCCATTGGTACTGATCACATCGAGGGATTTCTAAGCCAGGATGCGTATATCGCGGAAAAAGCGAAGATGTTAAAAGCCGTTGGAAAGAACGGGACGATTCTATTAAATCGGGACGATGAAACGATTCGAAACCTTGATCTAAGCGAGTTTACCGGTAAGGTTCTTTACTATGGACAGGATTCATCAGCTCATTGCCGAGCACACAGCATTCGGTTCAATCTTCAGAAGAACGGCATGGATTTTATCCTTGTTTGTCGTGAAGGTGAATTTTCTTGTTTTGTACCAGGATACGGCACGCATAACGTCTTCAATGCGCTCGCAGCAATCGCCGCTTCCTCCCTCGTTGGCGTGAAGATTCCAGATGCCATTCGTCGCTTGAAGTCCTTTCACCATGTCAAAAGTCATTTGCAATTCTATGAAGGAAAAAAGGGCAGCCTGCTTATTGATGACACGTGGAATACAAATCCAACTTCTATCGAAGCGGCATTGGAAGTTCTTATTGAAACCGCTCAGGGAAGAAAAACAGTTGCCGTCCTAGGTGAAATGGAAGAGCTCGGTCACTACGCCGAGCAGGAGCATCGCAAAGTCGGTGCGCTTGTCGCGAAGAAAGACGTGGATGTGCTAATCGCCGTCGGGAAAAACGCCTATCCGATTTGTAGCGAAGCCGCTAAGTTAGGCATGAATCCGTCAGCCATTCATAACGTGACAACGCAATCGCAGCTGCTCACGCTCTTAGATCAGTTCGCCTCCCCTCAAACGTCGATTCTTTTAAAAACATCGATGCGAAGATCGTTTAGCGATACGCTACAATCACTTGTAGTGAAATCAAAAAGAAATTAACAATTGCCCATAATAATAAGCCACATCTCCATTTCTTTTGGATGGAGATGTGGCTTTCTTTACAAATAATCATGTATTTCTAATAGAATCTCGCACGACAATCGACTTCAAATAATGATAAACACCGTCATCATCACACGTAAATTCCGTCACATCGTCGACGATTTCTTTAATTTGGTCCGATGCATTTTTCATGGCTACAGCATAATCGGCAAACTGGAACATCGGTAAGTCGTTGTTACTATCGCCTATGGCAAGCGTCTCTACACCTGACAAATCAAAATGCTGGAGCATTTCTTTAATGCCAGTCGCTTTGTTTACATTGGCTACCATTACTTCGACGTTATGCGCTGAAGAGATTGACGTTGTAAAATCAATGTCCTGCTTGATATTTTCTAGCTCATCTTTCCATTGATTGATATGTTCTTTCGTTCGAGCGAAGAAATAGAATTTGGAAAACTTATTTCCTTCAATTTGAGCTTTCCAGTTGATCGCTTCTTTGATCGCTTCTTGACGCGAAAGCCATTCATTCAGCCCGACGCCTTCTGGCTGCGGATCTTTAATTTCTGCTTCCATATAGTGACGATCTTGTTCTAAAGCAATGCGATCTCCTCCGTATGGAAAGAGCTCGTAATAAATTTTCTGCTCACGCGCTTTTTCAATAATCTTTTCAACTAAGTCAAGCTGAAGGGAATGTTCAAATATGGCCTCTCCTTCAACATACCCTGCCATCCCATTTGAAGAGATGATGCCATCCACTTGAAACCCTTCAGGGACAAGCTCTTTAATCTCATCCGCAGCTCTGCCGGTTGCGATAAAGACGTATATGCCATTCTCTCGTAACTCATCAATCACTTGCTTCGTATACTCACTCACCTTGTTATAGTGATTCAAGATCGTACCATCCATATCTAAGAAAATAGCTTTTGGGTTCGTTAGCATTGTGACTCTCCTTCTTTCGTTATAAATCTTCTATTTTTAAATTTAAACGGCGTATTCTTTTACACCTGATCTCTCACTTCACTCTTAACGACAATATTTTCGTCTCTAACGGTTTATAAAGTTTCTGGATCTATGAATCTATTCGTAACTCATAGTGATTGTACCATTGTATTTCCCATTTAATCATTATCAGCAAATAACATGTTACTCCTCTTTAATTACCTTGTTCAAGTTATTGATACCAATTAGTTTAAATTGGCATCAATAACCTACTTCGTTCTTTCATTATAAAAGGAGCTTATCTTGTTACAGATAAGCTCCGATATTCCCGAAGAATGGATTTCAAAGTACTAAACCTACCAGTAATAATGAAAAACCACTACCGACCGCTGTTCGTTTTACGTAACCTTATTCCATTAGCAACAACACCAATTAGCCCAGTAATAATAAATACATAAGCTATAAACAGAGGTGTGGTGGATAACGATTCCGTCATTAATCTAAACAATCCAACAGCCAAAACAAGAAAACTACCTATCAATGCAACAAATGTTCTATTAAACAATGTGATTCCTCCTAAATAAATTATTTTCTCATTCACAAAGTTAAACTATTTAGCAACCGCTCAGAGATTGTTGAACAGATAATTATTGTCATAAATTATCCTGGTCTTCCTTCTCATCCTTTTCATAAAACAAATAAAAAATAGACATCCCTGATAAAATCAATAAAGATAATGTCACGATAAGATTTTTTACTAAAAACGCAATATAAACTACGCTAATTAACATCATGATTGACGCTAATATTTTTGCAAGCACCTTACTCCCCCTTTTTCTAAGTAATCTCTTCCCTATATCTCCAATACCAATTATTTCAAATTGTTATGAACAACTCAATCCTTTAATTCACATTAAAAGGAGCCTATCTTATGACAGATAAGCTCCTCGTCTCTTTCATAAAATGGGGCTGAATCGCCTATGCTTGAAAGGTTAATCTACAGCTTTTTCTTCTTTCTGAAAGATGACATTAAATGAACCTAGCTCACTTGATTTTGAAAGCTTATCAATGATTGCGTTTATTTCCTGTTCCGACTTTTCCCCTTTATATTCACTATTTGAAATGACAAATATAAGATCTTTTTTCTTTGCGTCGTATATTGAGTAATGTATTTTTCCCTCTGCTTGGTAACCTTGATTCTCTAACTCATTTACAACCTTACTAGTAAAATTAGTTTCCGTTATTTTCTTTGTAATATCCATTAGTTCAAGATCCGTTGATGGAGTGCTCCTGGCACCCACCGGCTTATCATTATTATTCTCTATAGCAAAGAAATAGAATACAGAAAAAACACTCCCTAGTAGAAGCAGAACTATGATTGCTTTTTTCATTTCAAATCCCACCTTCCAAAAGAAGTTGTCTTAGGGATATCGTATGTCCTCTTAATCGAACTATTCATAACGAGCAAACTGGGCATATGATTTCAGTTCTTTTTTACATATTACACCATCTCACCCCTGTTAATTTCAACATTCCGTTTTCGTTGAACCCCACTTCTACAAACAAAGAGGGAAGAATCGATGTACAATTCCTCCCTCTGTTCTAGTACATATTCATTATTCGTGATAGATAACAGGACCCGTTATGATTACTGCGCGACTTAAATCCGATCCATTAAATATCTCCCATACTCGATCGGCGTTCTGAAGACCGCTTCCCACTTATCGTGAAGGAGCTCTCCATCCTCAAACAATCCGCTCACATAGTCTGAGATAAAGTTACATTCAATAAAATAAGGCTTACCCGCTTTTGTGATGCCGATATCGAATCCAAGATCGGCTAGCTTCGGAAAATGGTGATCGAGTACGCGGGCGGTTTGAAGTCCTAGCTGTTCAATGCTTTGTAGGAGCGCTTCGTACGAAATTCCTGGATGGGAATGAGGCGCAACAGCTTCAAACGTGTACGTCGTTCCCCCTTGTGCTCCATTCGTTAGAAAGTCTCCCCCATTGGCTACCTTGCACATCACGCCTGACACCTGCCAATTCCCGTTTCGATTCTTTTGAACCGCGACGCGCAAATCAAACGGATGGCCTTTAAAATCAGCTAGCGGAATCATCTCCTGAATCATGTACGTATGCGTACGGAGTCGGTTAACGAGCACCGCAGGCAGCGTCTTTTTGAAATCAACTTGTTTGAGATCGCCTTCTTTTGTTTTATAAAAGAGGCGCCATCCTTTCTTAACCCGCTCAACTTTCATCGCGCCAATGCCGAATTCGCCATAGCTTTTCTTGAGAATGAATTGCTTGTAGCGTGCAGCCATTTTATTTAAGTTGTTGATCGTAAAGAGCTCCGTCTCAGGCAAGTGGTCTCGAAGATTGTCATGCTTGATCAGGACTTCGTGAACTTTATGCTTCTCCACATCATAATTCGGCACATTGTAAACGACGCGCCCTTCCTTCATTAAAGACTTGATGTGCGAACGGTAAGCTGGCAAGTAATCGAGCACGCGTGTATAAATGACTTTCGGCGCTGGAACTTCTTTCACGACAAACGTTTCCTGTTCATACACATAGGCTTTCACCGTCGCGACGCCTGGCTTTAGATCAAAGAATCGAAAATAACAAGGGATTATGCCAAGTTCTCTTGCTGACTTCTCCCAAATCATAAACATGCTGCGCGTGCCACCCTGTAATTCAGGCATCGCCTCATACGTTGATTTGGGAAGGATAATACCTAGATAGTGATCGCTCACAACGATCTGCCCCCTTCGCTTTAATCTATTGCGAATAGGGGCCGTGTTGTGCCTGGTCGAGTGCATTTATAGGCGCTTCTCCGCCCTATTTCATAGCCAGTGGACTGGCACCTACACCGGGCTTATCCTTTTTCATAGAATAGTAGAGAATTGAAACAGAAATGAGGAGAATATATGACAACTCCAGTATCAGGCTATATTACGGATAACCGAAACTTAGTAGGTCGAAAAGGAAACCCGAACCTTTTTTATGATATAAAGGATAATGTTGCATTTAAGAAAGATCCGGAAAACCTCATCTATCTCTTATCCTCAGCGCAAATGCCAGCGATGATCGGCGGCTCACTTGCCGAATTAAGAATGTCGAAAGGATCTGTACGCGAGCCGCACTGGCATACAAACTCATGGGAATTGGTATACCTCGCTTCTGGATCCGCAACCGTCGGCATCCTCAACCCGAACAATGATCAATTATTAACGTATCAGCTACGAAAAGCTGGTGAAACGGTCTTTATTCCAATGGGCTATTGGCACTGGATTAAGGCAGATTCGGACGAGACCTTGCTGTTATTATTCTTTAACAACGACCGCTTCCAAACGCAAGATGGCTCTAGCATGCTGACGAAAACCCCTCTGAAGGTTTATGAAGAAGCGTATCGCATAGACCCGAAAACAATGGAAAAAGCGCTAGATCCAATTGAAGGGAAAAGTCCTGTCGTTATCGGACCGCCACCCCCTTTATCACGCAAACGTCGCAGGCGAAGATAAGGAAGACAGATTCTGGTAAATCGTTCATTTTTAAACCCTAGATAGATTGACCTATCTAAGGTTTTTTGTGTTATTACTTTTGAAGGATTTGTCATGAACTAAGTTTAATAATTGCTCAACTATGGAAGAAGCCAACCAACGTAATAAGGTTTCATTCTTATTGAAAAACAATTATTCTTTACTATGTGACGATAATAAAACTCAAGAGGTGACGACTGATGGCAAATATTCTAATGCTTAACATCCCAGGTGAAGGACATGTTAACCCAAGCTTAGGCATGGCAAAAGCTTTTGCAGATCGGGGAGACAGCGTCTATTATATTTCAACTGAAAAATTCAAAGACCGCCTAGAAGGCGTAGGAGCGAATGTGATTCTTCATGAGGATCGATTAGATGGTTTACACATCAATCATGGTAGTTCAGAAGGAATCAATAACTTTCTACATTTCTTTATACGCTCTTCTTTAGATATCCTCTCAATTACAAAAGAGTTAGCGAAAGAAGTTTCGATTGATTTTGTTTATTACGATGCCTTTGGTCCTGGTGAATTAGTAAAAGAGTATTTACAAGTACCAGGCTTCTCTTCTTCTTCATCCTTTTTAATCCCAGAAGATTATAAAAAGAACCTCCCCCTTCACCCAGACGCGTCGGTGTCATTTGAACTCGATGAAAATGGGAAAGCTTTATTAGCTAAGATGAAGCAAGAGTTTGGCGTCGCTCCTAAAACCATGTTGCAATTTATGCAAAATCAAGGCGAGCAAACGATGGTTTATTCAAGCGAGTATTTCCAACCTCATTTAAGTGAATTTGGTGAAGGGTATCATTTTATTGGTCCTAGCTTCCCGGAACGAAAAGACGCGACTGACTTCCCACTTGACCAGCTTGAAAACGAGCAGGTTCTTTTTATTTCTATGGGCACAGTGCTCGATCATGTTGAGAGTTTCTTTAATATGTGCATCGACGCCTTTACAGATTTTCCAGGGAAAGTTGTCATTTCAGCAGGATCAAGTGCTGATTTCACTAAACTAAAAGAAGCTCCCGATCACTTCATTATTCGAAAATATGTTCCTCAGCTAGATGTGTTGCAGCATACGAACGTGTTCCTTACCCACGGAGGAATGAACAGCACTAATGAAGCGATTTACTTTGAAGTCCCGATGGTGGTGCTCCCTCATGGTAAGGACCAGCCTTTGGTCGCTGCACGCCTCGCAGAACTACAAGCCGGATATCCTATTTTCCCACCGAACGTAACAATCGAATCGCTACAGCATGCAGTGAATCAGGTCATTCATAACGCGAACTATCAGCTAGGCATCCGAAAGATCAAAGAGAGCTTTCAAGCCTGTGGCGGACCTATTGAAGCATTAGAAATCATCGATCGCCACCTTGCGTCGAGATAACAGGATCATAAAGCCTCCCCGTTACGAAGTTGATTCACTTATGAAATAACCGTATACTTTTGATGGATACTAGTAGACTATTACTTAATGAAGACGGGGAGGACGAATCGTGATCGATTTGCGCAGTGATACGGTAACGAAACCAAATGAACAAATGAGAAAAGCGATGTACGAAGCTGAAGTAGGCGATGATGTGTATGGAGAAGATCCTACGGTTAACAGGCTCGAACAAATCGCTGCAGAAACGCTAGGAAAAGAAGCGGCTTTATTTGTCACGAGCGGCACGCAAGGAAATCAAATTGCTGGCTTAGTCCACTGTCAGCCTGGTCAAGAAGTGATCATGGAATCTCAGGCGCACTTATTCCTATATGAAGCGGCAGCACTGTCCGCCTTTGCTGGTGTACAAATTAAGACGATCGATGGCAACCGCGGTGCGATGAATCCAGGCGATGTTGAAGCGGCTATCCGAGGCGACGATATTCATCAGCCGGAAACGGGACTAATCTGCATCGAAAACACCCACAACAAAGCAGGTGGCGCGATTGTTCCCCTTGAGAATATGGAACAAATCTATCAACTATCAAGAAAACATCAGATCCCTGTTCACTTAGATGGGGCACGATTATTCAATGCTTCTGTAGCAGCTCAAATTCCCGTAAAAGAATTCGCGAAGTATACGGATTCTGTTCAATTTTGCTTATCAAAAGGGCTCGGTGCACCAGTTGGTTCTATGATTGCCGGTACTTCTGAATTTATCGGGAAAGCTCGAAAATGGCGTAAGCGCCTTGGCGGCGGTTTAAGACAAGCAGGTGTTCTCGCTGCACCAGGCATTATTGCTCTCGAAGAAAACGTGAAGCATCTTGAGATGGATCACGAGAACGCGAAGTATCTTGCTGATGGTCTTCAGAATATTAAAGGGATTGTCCTTGTCAATCAAGTGGATACGAACATACTCTTAATTGATATTACGAATACGAAGAAAACGACAGAAGATTTTATCCACCGTTTAAAAGAACACGGCGTTTTAGCAGGTGCGTTTGGTCCGAACGTGATTCGATTTGTAACGAATAATGGGATTACGAAGAAAGACATTGATGCTGCATTATCGGCTGTCCGGAAAGTTGTAAGTTAAATTCTAATTTATTCATTTCACATCTTCATAGATTGAAAAAGGATCCACAAAATCATCATTCATTTTGTGGATCTTTTATGTTGATAAATCAATTTTTCACATGTAATGCGATGAAAAGTTTACCCGAAATAAGATACATAGGTAAGAGATAGAATCTGAAACTATCCCTACTTGAAATAACCCTTACGAATCAACCTTCGCAAGATATTATTAGCTACTTATGGATATTTATTTCCTTCCTTGCTATAAATTTCATAAACAAAATATCCAACTAAATAACCTAGTGCCGCACCTAAATTAACTGAAGATAGTAATGAGAACGAGAAATACATACCAACCACTACACCAATACCAGCCCCCAAAAGCATTCCGATTGGGATGAGACTATCTAATAAAAGTTGAGCAGCTTTTGAATCTTTCTTCCCCAGATTGCCTTTATTAGATTTATGCTTTAGGCTTTCAATCACAAAGACAACTACTATGCCCATTAAGACAAGCGGTGCTATTGTCTCAGCTATCCACATAATCACATCTCCTCCCCCAAGATCATATCTGCCATTCAATATCTTCTTATGGATCTTTTATAACAAAAAGGCTCCACCTCTTTTAATCGAATAGAAAATTCCCAACCAATCCAATCAATAGCATGATAATCAAACTCCCAAACAGAAAATATCCGATTACCTTAATAGGTAAGGGCAGTTTTCCACCTCTTGATTTTGGATAACCTTCAATGTTTTGTTTATGAGCTATAGCATCATTGAATGGTTTATTTTCGTTTTCGTTGTTCATAGAGAATCTCCCTCCTCCTCTTGATAGAAGTTAATCAACTTTCGTAACCCCCGTACCCCCCTCGTCTCTATTACTCTCGTTTCCCACTGATTCGCTTACTATACATCCAATAACATACAAAATAGCTACCCACCAAAAGAAGTAAATAGAATAACTCTGGATGATTAAATGGAGCGTTTTCTAGAGGTCCTGTTCTTAAGTCGAAAAAGCTTAAGACCACATTTATCACAAAGACGGTTAGTAAGAAAATCCAACTTCCTACAATCGCTTTTTGTTTAATGAATCGAGAGCGTTCATCATTGGTTTTTGAACCACTTCCATACTCTTTATCTCCAGTAAACCAGCCAATAATTAAAAATAGAATAAAGCTAACAAATATAGAAATAGCCCATTCGTTTAACATTTTTACCACCTCTTCTATTTAAAATAGACGCTTATAACTAATCTCTTCAATAAGCCGTCCCCCTAAAAAAAATGAGATAGAATTATGCTTTGTTCGCTTAACAATCATGAACAAAACTAATCTATCTCAAATTTACATATTACACATTTATAGCGGCTAGCTTTTGCTTTCCTAAAATAACAGTTTGTCTTTAATTTGAGTATGTTGGCTGACTTTCTTTATACTCTCCAAATTGGTAGCGATTAAGTAATCGATCAAGCTCCTGGCTAGCCATTAATGTCTGTTTATGTGTAAAGCCATGAGCTAACACCTTTAAAGATAAAAGAGATTTTTTTTCATCGATCAGATCAAGAAGATCTGCACGATTATAGCATTTGATTGGCGATTTAAACGCTTCCCTTCCTAAATTAATGTTGGAGAACCAGAAGTACATATAAACAGCGTGCTATATATGGATTCTAAGGAATGGGCCAAATAATAGTGCTCAAAATATAAAATATAAAGATCTTCATTCCTACAAGTTCATTAATCAACATGTATATAACGCTATTAAATTAGTACGATAATATAGTAATTCATGTAATAGTTTACTATATTTTGCAAAAAGAAAATATAAAAAAAGAAATATTGCGAAAGAAATATTTGTGCTAACTTCAATAGCTAACTTACCATACTTTATAACGATTATGGCATCATGACTTCAATTGTCTTCAAATTTTAACCTGTTGGGGATAGAGAATTGTCTTAATCTTATTTTCATATCCAACATAGTGTGGGCACATTATGCCTTCTAAAACGAAACAATGATTAACATAATTCCGCTACTCAGATTACTGACTATTCATTTTGTTGATAATCTCTATGATTTCTTCATTATCTCCTGTATCCACGTTTACAAGCTTTGTATTGGTAATGATATCTTCCATTTCCTTCTGAATTTCTTCTTTATCTATACCTTCAGGAGGAGGAAAGCCACCATACCAGCGCAAAGGAACGTTATATACATTAATCGTGCCATCTCCGTTACCACTATACGTAACGATGCCATCTACGATACGGGAACCACGTAATTGAACAACATCTTCTGGATAAGTGAGACTGTTCTCATCATCAGGATCAAGAGGGGAACCAGCGGATATAAGTTGAACATTTAATTCATCTATTTCTTGATTCGGTCCTAGCTGTGACCAGACACGAGCGTATTCAATTTCCTTGGAGGAGTAATCATCTAACGAAAGATTTTCTTCGTTTTCATCTGCAGGATTTGAATCACCGCTTTTTGATTCTTCAGAAGAGGATTCTTTAGCATCTTCCTGTGAAGTGTCTTCTGACGTTGATGAAGATGAAGCTTCGTTTGCTTGATTACCCTCTTCCACTTCAGTCGTTTCTTCCGTTGATAAAGTAGCGTCATTCTCAGCAGCATTTGACTTGGCATTCGTATTATCTGAACACCCTGCAAGTAATAGAATAAACAATAATAAAGACATATGACAATAAAAAAGCTTTACCTGTTTCTTCATTCGATCATTCCTTTTATTTATTATCTTGTCTAACGATTAGTAATAAAAAATGAAATCATCTCATTCGATCAACATCACGATCATCTAAGTGCCTGTACCAAACGCCTCTGCAAATTTTCTCCCCATAAAAATTCCTTAAATTTACAATTAATTTCCACACTATCATCCATTATTTCAGATTATTCTCATTAACTCAAGTATCAATTTCATTTAAATCAAACCTTTTTGTAGCGCTTATTTAATCAACAAAAGAAGACTATTGGTATCAAGGTATAAGAAACATACTTAAGGCATTTACTTAGTATGCTTTCACTCCTTCAATGAAAGCTTCCTATTCTATCCTCTTCCTCCCCTAACTTCATTTCCAGTTTTTCATATAAACGATCATAGTGAAGTCCAGTTACATCAGCGAAACTTTCTTTAAAATCACCTGAATCATTCGTTGCATCGATAATTTCTTCAATCACTTCTTCCCCTTGCTCATCTATAAGAAATTTGATCGTGAAATAACTTTGATCGTAGACATTCTTCTCTTTTTGCTCTCTAGCAGCTGCCCATTGTTCATGACTTCTAAGCTGATCATAAGTCAAAAGCTTAAAGTCACTTACTTCTATAGTGGTTTGATCATTTGATATATACTCAGCAATTCCTTCCTGAAACCATAGAGGATATTTATCCAATCCTAAAGGCGTACCAGCCACTTTTTGATCTAACGTATAATGCGTATATTCGTGTAATATCCTTTTCTGAAAAAAATAAAGTGGTGTTTCCTTACCATCCAATATTCCTTTCTTATCATCGATCCTAACAGCGATGAATAACCCATATTGATCATAAAAACCAGATACATGATTTAAATCAGAAATACTTTCGAAATCCTTTTTATTATGAAAGAAGAGAACAGCTACGTCTCTTCCATCAATATCGCCCAATATGTCTGCATTTCTATCCTTAGCCCACTGCAACGTATCCATAATTAAAGGAAATAGCTCAACATCTTGATCATCAACATAGATAGACATGTTTTCATAGCTTTTCATTTCTTTTGAATGCTTTGCTTTTCTCTCTAGCTTCCCATCAAAGTTCAAACTAAGGCCAAATTTAACTGCTTGAAAATAAGTAATAGGTTCACCTGAATTTTCTTCAATCACATTATGTAATAAGATGACCCCAGCTAATAAAAGCAGTAGAAGGAGAGAAAGTAGGCTTGAAAAAATAATGATAACGATTTTAATAGTTTTATTCATATGAACCCCTTTGTTCTTTCTCATTTCTTCTTACAGCTTATCTACGAAAAGTTGATATTAAGACATATTCTATCGTTACATCATTCGACTCACCTATGTACTACCTGAAGAAAACCCAAACCAATACTAATAAAATCGCTACTATTACCCAGATCAAAGCTTGTTGATTTTTCACGTTTTTCCCTCCTTCCATCCCACTTTGTCAAAAGCTAAGACTACTTAGCTTGTAATCAGAACAGCTGACAAATGCCGACGCACAGAAAGATATAACGGCATTCCCTTTTCTCCCAACCTTCATCTCATTTCTTTTTTGATTTAAATTTTTCTAATCTTTAGAACTAATTATTTCAAAATAGGTAGAATAACTCAACGTTCCATTCAATAAATAAGAAGCTTATCTTATGATTGATAAGCTTCTTAACAGTTATTTTTAGTAACCACACATCACAAAGTAACTTCTATATTACTCCTACCACTTAAGCATCTTCATTTAACGAATAAATGCAAGATCTCTTTTCTCAAGTGCATCCGTCAGCCATCGAGGGTGCATGGTTAATAAGTTCTGTGGTAAACGTGACTGTCCAAAAAATTGAACATCAAGTGATTCGGCAGAGTTGCATCGAAGTTCTCCACCTGTCACTTCAGCAAGGAAGCATGTTGTAATAAAATGAACGACTTTCCCATTTGGATAATGAAAAACCTGTGAAGTAGGATCAGAGTAAACACCGATGATCCTGGTAATCGTTATATCCAAATTTGTTTCTTCTTTCACTTCTCTGATGGCTGCTTCGGAGACTGTCTCCCCTATTTCGATATGACCAGATGGAATCCCCCATTGCCCCACATCGGTTCTTTTTTGTAATAAAACCTCGTTTTCTTCATTTAGAATAATCACAGCAACACCAGCTTTTAGTTCATCGATTGTCGACATATAGAATACCTCCTTTAAATAATTAAAAAGGCCCGAAGAGAAAGATTTCAGCGCAGTACAAATACGCTGAACTTTTCCCCTCGGACCTTTTATGTCAATAGGTGCCTTTTACTTATGTAAAAGATGTAGCCCTCGGTCACTAGCCTATCTCGATAGCGGAACCCTAGCTACAATTTTCCAGTTCATATTTACTTTACAACACATAACGATAAAGTTAAAGGTGTTTTCAAATGATCATGCTAGTTAGTGAATAGACGAACTAAAACACCATCATCTTCCACGTCATGTACAAAAAAACCAACTCCATAGCTTGATGCTACAGCCATAATCACAGTCCAAAGTACTAAACTCGTCATCATCCAGCTGGTGACCAGCTTTCTTTTTGAACCGAAACTCATTCCCATAAACGCTGAAATATGTGAGCCGACGAAAAAGGGACCGATGATTGTTAAGCCTGGCAAACCATACTTATCAAAAAGAACTCTTGCACGTTTCTCCTTCTTCGACTCTTGCATTTCCTCGACATGTGCTTCTGTCGTCTCGCCCTCCTCCTGAACCACATCCTTCGTACGCTTTTGTTTTCGTTTCTTCCGCCATACTTTAAATTTATCTACAAATACAATTAACAAAACAACTGTCAAAGCATTTCCTAAAAAAGCAAGTATGCCTGTTAGTACTGGCGACAGCCCACCGATGATCGCTAGTGGGATTACAGCAACAAGTTCAAATAACGGAATCGCTGCCATAAGAAACACTAAAAAATACGATAAAAACATCGTCTCCATTCCCCTCTAAAATAAGTCATTTCTCACTAAGTAGCCAATCATTCCACGAACAATTATCTCTATACCTAAACTATTCGTAAGGACCCAATCGTATCCTCAAGTATGAAGAGCACTTACCTAATAGGAACAGCCATATTACCTTCGCCACCTATCCAACCTTGAAGACCTTTCACGGACTAAGTACCGTCACCTCCTCTCCTTCTTCTTTCATCTCGAAAATACTACTTAATAGCGAACTAGAAATAAATAATTCGCAATTTTACGCCAATTATCCAATTCCAATTATTTCAAATCTAACTAGATAACTCAATCTTTTATTTTGATAAATATGGAAAACTTTTTAACAGTCCAAAATAAATCGTCCAAGCTTCACTATTTCATCCGTTCAAAACTCTCCATCAATTAGCATTTAAAAAAGAACCCTTTAAAAAGGGCTCTCTCAACTGTTTTTACTAAATTATTTTGCATTCTCATCCGGTTGATGAAGACCAAAGATATTTCCTTCCGTGTCAAGGTAATAGGCCTGCCACGCCATTCCAGGCAATGCGTATTTGGCCATCGCTGTTTTGCCACCATTAGCAAGAACTTTCGATTCAGTAGCATCTAAATCTTCCACGCCCATTGTACAAGCATACCCATTGATTGCAGCATTACCTTCAGGAGGTGGACCTTGCCGTTTCATCAACGCTCCATCGATTCCTGGTTCTTTTGCATCACCAGTCACTACACCAAGATAAGGCATGCCGGCATATTCACTCCAGTCTTCAAACTTCCAATCAAATACGTTCCCGTAGAACTTCTTAGCCCGTTCCATGTCATCTACATGAATTTCAAAATGAACAACTCGTCCCATAATTCCCTCCTAATTTCAGCAAGATTTGAGAAGGACATCCGGTTATGAAATCTGTTCTTATGTATCCTTCACGTATCTATATTCTAGTCATCATGTCATACTCCTTTACGACTTTTGGTCCAATTACTCTTTCTTATCCAAATTGTCTTTCCATTCCAATTGAGCCACAATCGCATATTCCGCCGTTTTTACCGATTCAGGCAAAGTTTTGACATCGCTATCGTTCACTGACGACATTTGGTTCTCACTCGATCCAATCAAGTATGCCAAATACACCGTTTCTCCTTTTGTGATCGTGACTTCTTCTTCTATCTGTTCAAAGATAAATGCGCCCAGCTCTTTAGGCATATTGGTCGATCCTTTGCTGTATCCATCCGGTGACCCCATTGTAAAGTAAGCTACTTTTTCTTCCATTTGAAGTTGGAATGAGTGAAGAGCTTTATTGAAACGCTCTTGTTTATAATCTCCACCCCAGGTAACAAACTCTTCTTTTCCATCTTCTCCGTCTTTGTATACAACGATCGAAGTCACGAGCGCTTCTCCTTCTCCTACGGTCCCATCCACCGTATAAAAGGTTTTGAAATCGACTCCCATTTGATTCACGATGCTTTGCTCACGTTTTGATAGTTTGGCAGGTTTAATATCTAGGGAACTTGCAGAAGCCTCTTGAGTAGAACCTTTCTCTTCCTGTTTCCCTTCATTGCTGCCTTCATTCGTACATGCTGCTAGAAGCAGAAATACTCCTAGTAAAGTGATAAATCGTTTCATCTCAATTCCTCCGTCTTTCTATTTCAACCTATTGATTTGCCCTTTCTAAAACCACAATTCTCCTTTACGAAAGACCCCCACTTAGGAGGAGAGGAGAGAAGAGTATAGCTTCTTATAATTTAATGATGCAACGAATCGACTCATCACCTTTTTGGTGTGCCCCCATATTATTTCATCTCATAAAAATATAATCGCTCAAAACCAAAGCGATTACTTTTCTTTTCATTCAGTACTGTCCTTATGATGTTCTAACTTCTTTATTTCCAACTCAATCTTCTTAGCTTCAAGCTCTAGCTCTTTCATTTTTATATCTTTTTCTGTTTTCTTAACATAGCCATAATAGATGAGCGATAAACCAACGACGATCGTAAGATAAAAGAATAAACCCAATTTTTCATCCCCCTAATGTGATTAGTGATTGCATATGCTACACAATCATATAGTTGTTTCGATCGGAGCTGCAAGTCTGTTTTCTATAAGAGCTCCTCTTTACTAAAATCCCCTTAATAATATGTGGTAATGGTTAAGACAAGACTAAAAATCGTAAATAGCACTGAACCGTAAAAAACGGCACCTACATTTACTTTCAGTTCATTATCTTCTTGAACTTTCCACCCTGCCTCGCTTGCCTCAGCAGTAGCCCCTTTTGATAAAAATCCTCCGCTACTGTTAAAGAAGTAAAGCACAATGGTAAGCCCTAGAGCAATAAAGAAGCTCCATTCACTAAATGAAAAAGAAATGAATACACTTGCAGCCCATACGAGTATACCGATCACAAACGATGCAATCACTGACCTTACAATGACCTTTTTCACACATATCTCCCCTTCTTCTCATTAAGTTAATATCCAAAAATATTAAACAAACAAATGACGTAAGAACAAAAAGCCGTATAGTAGCGCTCCACCAATGAAAGTAAGCAATCCAACCAATAGAAAACCATAGACTAATCCCTTTCCCATGGCAAATAAGTCTAGAAACAAATTCTTAACTGAATGAAATAGTGTTTGCATAGCGCACTCCTTGAACATTTATCCCTTTTGTTATCTTAATTCGTTATACGAATGAAACGTATCAAATGTTTCATCTTTACCACATTATTCCTTCTCCCCATAATACAAAAGGTGCAGAGAGGTTCTCCTCTCTGCACCTTTTGTATTATTTTAATTCTTGTTGCTTACCACCTGGCCGTTAACATCTTTCTTCTCGTATAAAATTCCACTCCGTCTGATCCATTCGCATGAAGATCGCCATAGAAGGAATTTTTCCAACCTGAGAACGGGAAGAAAGCCATTGGGGCTGGTACGCCTATATTTACGCCTAGCATGCCAACTTCGATGTTTTCTCTGAAATATCGAACGTTGCTTCCGTCTTTAGTAAACAAGCAAGCCCCGTTTCCGAAATCAGATTCATTCGTGAGCTCGATCGCTTCTTCTAGATTTTTCACTCGCACAATTGATAGCACTGGCGCGAAGATCTCGTCCTTCCAGATTTGCATAGAGGAGTTTACGTGATCAAAAATCGTTGGTCCGATAAAGTAGCCTTCATCGTTGTATGCTTCGTCGTTTCGGCCGTCGCGAATGAGCGTAGCACCTTCCTCCTGACCTTTACGGATATAGCTTTCCGTTCTTTCTTTATGTTCTTTACGGATAACCGGTCCTAAGAATACGTCTTCATCAAGGCCGTTGCCGATTTTTATTTCATCGGCTTTTTCGTTTAACTTTTGAAGCAGTGGCTCCACAACATCATCTACCGCCACAACAACGGAGCAAGCCATGCATCGTTCGCCTGCAGAACCGTATGAAGCAGCGATGATTTCTTTAACCGCAGCGTCAAGATCAGCGTCAGCCATTACGATGGAATGGTTCTTCGCACCGGCAAGTGCCTGAACGCGTTTACCATTCGCAGCCCCTGTTTTGTACACATATTCGGCGACGGGCTGTGAGCCGACGAAGGAAATCGCAGGCACATCTTTGTGCTCTAGAAGCCCATTCACAACGTCATGTGCTCCGTGAACAATATTCAGAACGCCATCCGGTAAGCCCGCTTCTTTAAAGAGCTCTGCTAAGCGGTTTGCAAGTAATGGCGTTCGCTCAGAAGGTTTAAGAACGAAGGTGTTCCCCATGGCGATCGCAAGTGGAAACATCCAGCACGGCACCATCATCGGGAAGTTAAATGGCGTGATGCCGCCAACAACGCCAACAGGATAGCGATACATGCCTGATTCGAGATTCGTTGCGATATCCGGAAGCTGCTCGCCCATCATTAACGATGGCGCACCAGCTGCAAATTCAACGCATTCGATCCCGCGCTGCACTTCACCTTGTGCTTCTTTAAAACTTTTACCATTCTCTTTTGTTAGCAATCTCGCAAGCTCGTCCCAATTGTCGACGAGCAGCTGCTGGTATTTAAATAGAATGCGCGCGCGTTTCGGAACGGGCGTTTTACTCCAGGTTTTGAAGGTAGCCTTTGCTACTTTCACTGCTTCATCAAGATCTGCTTTTGTTGAAATCGGAACCTGAGCAAGCTCCTCCCCTGTTGCCGGATTTGGTACAGCTTGAAATTGATCGGTTTTCGCATCGACCCATTTACCATTAATATAGTTTTGTAGCACGTTCGTTGCCGTCGTAGCCATGTTTTCATTCCCCTTCCAGTTGTGTTAGCGAACCTTTTCTTCACTTATAAATTCGTAGTCATAGCAAATCTCATAAAGTTCTTCTAATTCCGCCTGTGTAGGCAAGCGAGGATGATGCGCTGGGCTCCCGCTGTCTAATGCGTCTGCTGCCATTTTGATAATAACCTGCTTGAACGCCGTCTCATCAATTCCCCAAGATTTGAAGTTCGGGATATTTAATGAGGCACAAAGACTTTTGATAGAAGAAACCGCCACATCAGCCGCTTCTTCATTTGAGAGCGCCTCGCTTTCTTCTGTCTGAAACAGTCTCCCGAGATCAGCGAGTCGATCGATGCAAGAATCCTTACTGTATTCGAGTACAGCTGGAAGCAGCATCGCGTTTGAATATCCATGCGGCACGTGAAAAAGAGCACCGATTGGACGCGACATGCCGTGCACAAGACAGACGGAAGCATTTGTAAAAGCCATACCCGCCTGAAGAGCACCTAAACTCATCGCTTCTCGTGCATCGAGATTCTCTCCATCATTGTAAGCGCTTTTAATATGACCGATAATGTGTCCAATCGCAGATAAAGCAAGCGTATCTGTCATCGGATGAGCTTGCTTTGAGAGATACGCTTCCACCGCATGACTGAGGGCGTCAATCCCTGTCGCCGCGGTTACTTGCTGTGGCGATGAGCGCGAGAGATACGGATCCACAATCGCAACTGCCGGCATGAAGGCGGGCTGTTTGATCATCATTTTCACATCAGTCGTTGTATTCGTAATAACGGTCACGTCCGTTGCTTCTGAGCCAGTTCCCGCTGTTGTTGGAATAGCGAGATGCGGAATCGGCGCCTTCTCTGCCATCGTTCTGTTCGCGCGATAGTCACCTATGTATCCTCCATTCGTCGCAAGAACGGCGATGGCTTTCGCCGTATCGATACAACTTCCCCCACCTAATGAAATAACGATCTCACAGTTCGTGTTTCGGAAAAGCACAAGCGCTTCAGACACATAATCGTCCGTTGGTTCAGACGCAACACCCGTGTAGATCTCACTTTCCACTCCCACCTGCTTCAAATAATCCTGACAATCCGTGACATAACCGAGATTCATCATCACCTGATCACTAACAATAAGGGCTTTCTGACCGCGACGAGCTGCTTCTGCGCCAATTTGTTTAAACGAATCTCTTCCATAGAGAATCGTTTGAGGTGTACGAAAAACCGCAAACTGTTCCACCATATCTCTCCTTTTCTTAAGTTCCTTAAGTATGAAGAACGTGCTGTTATCTGCGATGTTTTCAATATTGACTTGTCTCTTTACACTACTTTCTTGATAAGAGGAGCTCATTCCTACTCATCGGTGAGAATTTCATCGTTTGTTTCGTTATGCCAGGTGAAATACAAATTCCGCTTTTGATAGAAACACGTTTTAGTATTGGAAATGGGACCTAATACAAAGTAAAAAGACTCATTAAATGAATATTAGGAAACAACAGTGAAAAAACCCGATTTAAAGTCAAGATTCTTGGACATATTTCCCAATACAATATTTTCTAAAATTGTGATAATTTTAAATAAAAGCAAAACAGAGAAATGTTATTTAGAGGAGCACACAAATTTGTATATACTAGCACCCGCAATCTGGATCAGTATGTTTCTCGTATTTCTAAAACTGAAAAAGCAATTAAATACTGAGCTTCACTTTCTTCCTTCTGGTGACCAACAAAAAGAAATGATTATAAAACATCCGATCATAGGCAAAAACGTTGGAAATATATTAGTTGACGCTCATTTGCTCTCCTCCCCATTTTCAATTGTCATCATTGTTAATCAAACATGTAGCTTTTGTTTAACAGAGTTAGAAGAGCTTATTCTTGAAAACCAGTCTTATCAACTTCCAATATTCAATGTCATTTCAATCGATAGCAAAGCCGAAGGGAATGCGCATAGCGAAAAGTACAGCCTTTATCAACATGACGTAACACAGCTTCAGGTTGAGCAAGAGACAATAACCAAACTTGAAATACATGACTTTCCCACTCTGCTATTAGTTGATCAAAATGGAACGGTGTTAGGAGAGCATGGTTGGTATAGAGGAGTATTTCATCAATACAACTTCATATTGAAGGGAGGTGAAGGAAATGTTGAATAAACTATTTGGAGTAAAACCTGCGGGTTACCCTTGTGACTCTAAAGTTAGTCGCTCTTCTTGTGGATCTACTTGTGATTCTAACGGAAATCGCGTATGGCAAACATCTTATTATGACAGTATAACTGGACAAAAGTGTAAAACGATCTATAATTCTTGTTCTTGCTAATGAAGAAAATACATAGACCAGGATTATTCCTGGTCTTAAACTAATTTGGCGGTAAAGATATGAATATTCATTATTTAAGGAAGAGTTTTCAATTCGTTTGGAATATTAGTCCACTGTGGTTTTTAGCTTCTATCTTCATTAGAGTGGTGACTGGTCTTTTCCCCCTAGCTACTCTGTGGGTAACTAAAGAATTAGTAAATGCAGTTGTACTCATTATTAGTGCTGAAGAACCTAATTATCAGCGTGCGTTTTTATTTCTCACCCTAGAATTATTTCTAGTAGGTCTCTCCTCTACACTCAAGCACATATCCGATATTTTTGATGAACAAATTGAAGTGAAATTAGATTACAGTGTTGGAAAACTTGTGTCAGAAAAAGCAGCATCAGTACCACTTAGCTATTATGAAATACCTGAATTTTATAACCACCAGGAACGGATTAGTGGAAACTATGGTAGTAAGCTTATGTCCCCTGTAAAGAACATTTTAGACTTGGGGCAGTTCTCCATAAGCTTAATTTCTTATTTATCCTTCTTGCTGTCATTCCATTGGGGATTAGCGATATTGAGCGCAATTTCTGCAGTGCCTATATTATTGTTGCAGTCGCGCTTTGGCAACGAGAAGTTCTTCTTATTAAAGCATCAAACACAAAAAGCTAGAGAATCCAATTACTTCAACTTCCTTCTTCAAAATCGACAATCAGCTAAAGAAGTAAGGCTTTTTCATTTAGGCCCCTTTTTCTTGGAAAGATGGGGAAAGTTATTTTTAAGTAATAGCAATGAAGTTCTTGCACTTCTAAAAAAAAGAAAAGAAAGTGCAAATGGTGCTGGATCTTTTTACAGCTCTTTTGTATAGTCTTTCGGCCGCCATTGTGATTTGGTTACTAAAGAAAAAGAATTTAGGTGTAGGTGAATTTGTTTCCATTGGACAAGCAATTAAAGGAGCGCAGGCTTCCTTAAATATGATGGCTTCTTATCTCGCTAAAATTTATGAAGAAAACCTCTATATCGAAGACCTGTTTGAGTTTTTAGATTTCAGAGATGAGAAATTTGCTTTTGAAAACAATGAACGTATACATAGTTTTCCCGAAAAGCTTAGAAAAGGCATTACGATTCATAATGTAAGCTATCATTATCCGGAAAGTAAAAAAACGGTCATAAATAACATCTCTTTTTCAATTGCTCCCGGGGAAAAAATCGCCATTGTAGGGGATAATGGATCCGGAAAAACCACCCTTGTGAAATGTCTTCTTGGACTATACCCAGTAAGTCATGGAGAAATCCTTGTAGATGGCATTAACATTAACTATTTTGATCCTATTACGCTAAAGAAAAGTATGACAGGGATTTTTCAAGACTTTATGCAGCTACCCTTTTCCATAAAGCATAATATTACTCTTGGTGATGTTGAAAATATGGAAGATACGGTTTTAATGAGAAAAGTAACCAAACAGTCTGGCCTTCTAGACACGGTCCAGCAGTTTCCAAATCAATTTGATACTCGGTTAGGAAAACTCTTAGGTGAAGGTGAAGATTTATCAGGTGGACAGTGGCAAAAGCTTGCCCTTTCTAGAGCCCTGTTTAGTAAAGCCAATATCATTATCCTTGATGAACCTACTGCTTCACTTGATCCTTTAACAGAACTAAACATCTTTAATCAATTCAAAGAACTCACTCAAGATAAAACGGCTATTTATATTTCGCACCGTATGGCCGCAGCTCGATTAGCTGATCGCATATTGGTTATGAAAGATGGCGAATTGGTTGAAGTCGGGAATCATGAAGAATTACTTGCACGTAGGAAAAATTATTATGAAATGTTTACAAGCCAAGCTCAATGGTATGCCTAATTCGGAGGAATGCTTATGGAAATACTGTTACTTTTTCTTAGGTTAGGGATAGCGATTATTCCGGTAACCTCTGCTTATACCAAAATGCGAGATCTCGCTAACCATGAACAAAGCATACAAAACTATCAGATTATACCTGATCGCTATGCAAAACCAGCAGCGAAATTCGATGCTATCGCTGAAATGATGGTTGGTCTCTTGCTATTAGTTGGCCTCTTTTATAAGGTCAGTTTGATCTTCTTTACTGGATTAATCGTTCTCTATACGCTTGCGATTCTAATCAATCTAAGGAGAGGTCGCTCATCACTTTCATGTGGCTGTGGAGGGATTGTTGGCGAAAAGCCAATCTCATGGAAGCTTATTTTCAGAAACCTATCCATTATAATGGTGGCCGTAATGTTGTTCTTTAGTTCAACAAAAGTTGGCATTCTTGATTATTATGCATCCACTTCATCATTGAATGAAGTCTATCCACCACTTTACTTTATTGCTTCATTTTGTTTTTTTGGCATAATCGCGACGTTCTTTGTCCTAGTAGAGGTTAAGAAGATAAATCACCATTTTAATCGGTTATTACACAGAGGAGAGATATAAAATGGAAGTGAATTGGGGGCTTCTTTCACATATTGGCTTATGGTTTTTTCTTTTGATGCAATTTGCGATATTACTGTATTTTCTAAAACAAATTACGCAGTTTTTAAATCGATTTAGAAATGTTGGCGCAACTATAGAAGAAAAGACGTTACAAGTTGGGGAGAAAGCTCCACTGTTTCGGGTGAAAGATGAAGAGAATCAACAAATTTCGCTTGCTGATTTTAATAATAGACATATAATTATGATCTTTAGCAGCACGACGTGTGGTACTTGTTCGACTTTATTAAGTCAAGTCCCCTTTCTAGCTGACACCTACCAAACAAACATATTCGTCATAACTCATGATAGAAGAGAAAAGGGATCCGTGCCTTCTATTCCGAATACATATTATGTAAGCTCGGCTGAACTCTTTAAAAACTATTACATTAAAAAAGTGCCTACAATTTTCATAATCGATCATGAAGGAAATATCGCTGCACAGGGGGATATGAATGAGTTAGAGAACTTATTAAGCATAGTTCCAAAACAAACTGTTGCTTCTAGCGAAACAAAGATTTCTCAATTGTAAAAGGAGGGCCGTGATGAAGAATTCACTTACCTTGCAGATTGCATTCCAATTTCTATTAACTTCAATAGGCATCCTACTAATTGGCTCACTTCCTTACTTGTTTTTTAATATGAAATCGCAACTAAACGTGCTCAAAATGATTGATAACAATTCGTTAAACAATACTTCGTTTTTATATGACACCATCGTACTTAATTTTGATGCATACTTTCATCACATGCTTCATCTCTTAAACGTCATCCTAACTGGCAATACCATTGAGTACTACGTTCTGGGGAGAGAGTTACCTTTATTCCCGGAATTCATGGATGTTTACCTTACTTCTATGTTTTACCTATTCATTTCTATCGTCCTAGCTCTTATCTTAGGAATCCTTCTTACATTCCTTACAATGTTACTTCCAGTTCATAAAAGAACTCTTCCTAAGGCTTTTCTTTTTATTATTGAATCATTGCCGGACATTTTCGTGATTTTAGTTGCACAACTAGGCATTATTTGGGTCTATAAAAAAACAAACTTTCTCCTTTTTAACATTTCCAGCGGTTTCGATGAAAACGCGATCGTTCTTCCGGTCCTAGTTCTATCACTACTGCCTGGTATATACATATATAAGTATTTGTTGTTGTCCTTTGAAGAAGAGGAGAAGCTTCTGTACGTAGAACTAGCACGAGGAAAGGGATTAAAGCGATCAAGAATTTTAGTGTTACACGTTTTTAGGAACTCCATTTTAACCTTATTTAACCATTTTAAGGGTGTCTTTCTTTTTGCAATCGCTAACTTATTAATGTTGGAGATTATCTTTAATATTAATGGGTTTATGACCTTTATTTTTGAGAATGGGGTACTGAATCCTGAAATACTAACCATGGGGCTGTTTATGGTATTTATCCCTTCTTTTATCATGTTCACAACAGGAAAAGTTACGCTAGAACACTACTTCAATATTGGTGGGAAGAATATATGAAGAAACAATTAATCCAACGCCCGTTGTTAATAGGAGGCACTCTCTTTATCTTATTCCTCCTTATAGGAAGTTTCGTATACACCACGTTTGCAGATCCGGCTCCACCTGAAAAAGTATTGTATGATGAGAATCATAATGCCATTGCCTTAGCACCTTTTCCGCCCTCCCTACAGTTTCCATTAGGGAGTGATCTCGATGGAAATAACTTCTTACTCATGCTACTCGAGGGGGCCAAGTATACCATTGGACTATCCATCATCGTTGCCTTTGGGCGAATGGTATTCTCATTCTTAGGCGGATATCTTTTGTTTAGGTTACCGAGTGCTTTTCGAAAACTGTTAGCTGGGCTTGCAGATGCGCTTCACTATGCGCCGGTTACGATTTTCACCTACATATTGATCGCTCCCGTTGTGTTAACCTTCAGCTGGAGCTATGATACCGTAACGAAAGTCGTCTTCCCAATGCTCGTGCTTATTTTCATCAGTGTACCAGTACTTTCCCTTTACATTCAAAACGAACTCGATCTCATATCTAAAAAGGAATTCATAGAAAGCGCCAGAACTATGGGCGGAAGTAAATTTCATATTTTCAAAAACCATCTAGCACCTTTCCTGAATCCTAAGTTACTACTCCTTTTCGTTCAACAAGTCGGACAGGTCCTTGTTGTCTTTGCCCATCTTGGTCTTTTGAAAGTATTCATAGGCGGTACAGACGTCAGAGTCATTGAGTATGATATGGACACTGGAAAAGCCTTCACGGACTCATTTTCGATGTCAAATGAGTGGGCGGGGCTGATCGCTCAAAATTTCCAATACGTCTCTTCTTTTCCATGGATGATTCTTGCGCCCGTTACCGCCTTTGCATTAACCATTCTAGCAGTGAACTGTATCGTATATGACTTAACATCTTCTAAGCCTCTCAAATTGAAAAGAAAGAAAAAGAAGCTGCATACTTCAACGATAAAAAGGACCATACCACCGGAGAGTTTTGAATTCAAAAGCTAATCCAGTCTTATATAAGAAGTCATTCAGTCACGAATGGCTCTTTTTCATTTCGTTTTTCTTTGTAATGACGGATAGGGAGGCGAAGGTATTGAGAGCATCTATCACAAATTCAATCATGCTCACTCATCATAACTTCAGAAGAGCTTCATTTACAAAACCAAATGAAATAAGGAGCTTATCTTATTATTGATAAGCTCCGAGATTTTAGAATGAAAATACCTTGATGGATTCTCATTATTACAACGAACTACTCAGATTTATTTTTTCTTTTTTTAGCAACTAAATTATATAAGCTGGTGTGTTTATAATTGTAAGCAAGCAACGAAATGAATAATGCGGCGAGAATAGTAGATAAAACAATCTTAATTACCCCATATTTAGCATAAGCCCCAAAAAGCAACCCAAAAATTAAAGGATAACCAAACCACTTAGAAGAAAAAATCTCTCTAATAGAATTGATAATAAGAACCTCCAAACCCTAATAACATCATCCTGCAACCTTCTTACAGATAAGCTCCGACATAACTTGAATAAGCAAAAAAACAATTTTGACTCCTATTTTTCTCATTTAACTCTGAAACATGGGTATCAACACATTCAGGGAAACGATAATCCCTAGAGCTACTCCTATAACGAGTGTGAGATTATGGCCAGTAAGCGTGCCATACTTTTTCTTAAATTGAACTCGTACCAAAAAGTAGACAATTGAAGCGCCAACCGCCATTAAAAATAAAGACAGGGAAAAGTTAAAAATAGTTTCTAACACTAGCCCTGTAATTAATGAAAGTAAGGTGAATTGGAGTATTTCTCCTGCCGTTTTCACATCGATGCCTCCCCTTCTACATCTTTTGGATGCTTTTTAAGTGCGAATATACAAGTTTTTTACCAATTGATTTCATTTAACCCATTTTCTATAAAGGTACTTCGGAGAATTCTCTCACCACTTCCATAATAAAACCAACAGTAAGAATGATGAGTGGCGATATATTTACTATCAAAGCGAATATTCTTTTTCCTAGTTTCTCTTTACTAAACAACGAAACAATACTAATCGGTACCCCGATCAAAGAACAAAGAAAGGCGAACATCACATAATACTTTAATACGCTACCAATCCCACTGGCACTGTCATCTGAAATTATGCCATTGGCAATGAATAAGGCAACTCCTGAAATGGTAACCCATCCAGTAAAAAAGGAGATTTTCGTAAGGAAGTTTAGACTGTACCTGGCCATTCCTTTCACCCCAATGCAGCTCTGCTAAAGCAAAAATATTAAAGTTATATTCCTCATTCTTTTCTCTTCGAAAAGAAGTCTATTTAGTGTTTCAGTTTTTAATAAGAAGAAAAAGATTTAAAACAACTAAAATACCTACATGTAAAACTGGCGCAAATGTCAGTTTTGCTAAAGCGGGAGTGTCATTTGTTGAATCAAAGAATAGCAAATGAAACGAAAACGCGAGGATTAACATTCCAAGTGAAATTCCTTGGCCAAACCGTACTCATTTGGCGAATTAAGAAAACAGCCATTTCAAATTAGTAGGTATCTTTCTTATTTCTCTTAAATCGATTAACAACTAAACCTGAAAGAGCAGATAGCAAAGTTACGATGAACCCTGTTGTCGGATTCAAGCTTTCCGAAAACTCCAACACACTCAATGTTAGGAGTAATATCGGGAAAAAAACTAGAAAGAAAACCTTTGTTTTCAAACTCATATATGTCCTCCTAAATCTATGATCAACTAAATTCCCCCAACTTCTAATACCAATTATTTCAAATTAGTTAAAGCAGTTCAATATTTTCTTAAATATAATAGAAGCTTACCTTATACAGATAAGCTCCAAAATTTTTAAGGATTTTTTTACATTTCACCTTTATATATTGACTATATTAATCAAACATAAAAATGAGTGCCATAACTAACATTGTCATTAAAATGAATGCACTAATAATAAAGGTAACGACTGAAGCGAAAATATATTTTCCCTTCTCAGAATAATAAATAGAGCTAGCTATAGCCAATAGAAATAGTATAGGAGAAATCACAATTCCATATGAGCCCAATGCTAGTATAGCTAGTAATAAAAATAGTAAAGGCAAGTCTCTCAACTCCTATTTTTCTTTTGTTCAGTTATCCTGCCCCTTCGTTCAATAACAGTACAATATTTTCTATGTAACCTTAGTAAACACAAAATCCTCCCATATAAAATGATTGATGGGCTATTCGTTAAATCAACAAACATAACCTTTCTATTAACCTTCATTTTCTAAATAAATCTATTTAAATATTTGCCAAATATTTTGTTCATAACTTTCGGGGTATTTTCTAAATAAACATTTATTTGTTCAATGTTCGATTCGAATTTATTAGCGTTTCTTTCATCCGTTGGAAAATCAGATATTCCTTTAATAATAATGCATTCAACATCATTCTTCTTACAAATATAAGCAATTGCTCCCGCTTCTGTATCCGCTATGGTTATTTCGTTTTTTTTCAGTTCTAGATAGTCCTTCCACATAACGACTTCTTTATCAGCGGTGCCAATTGTTCCTTTATAAAAATCATCTCCATATTTTGATAAATCAATATGAACGATGAAGGATTGTTTAATAAAAGGCTCAATTTCTTTTACCGTGCAATCATATTGAACGGCTTTGTCGGGTACAAAAATATCTAAATGACGAAACTGATCATCTATTCCTGCACATGTTCCAGCAACGATTACTTTAGTTAAATTAAATTTAGAAATCATATCCTGATTACCACCAACACCATTTACTTTTCTTACACCAGTACTATAAAAAAACAAGTTCGGTATCATTCATTGTTCTCATGAAATACTCCCCATATGGATAACCGAAACGTTCGTTATCTCTTATTCCGAAGTATTCCAAAGTTGCTTCGTACTCCCACTTCGTTGCTATGCTTATTCCTATCATCGACTAATCACCCTACATAAATGATTTTTCACTATTAGGTGGCTATATACACGGTCTGAATTTCATTTTTATTGCTATTCTTTTTTACTTTGCTCATCAACACTAGGTTATTAATTATGTAACCTTTGTTCCTAACCTGCTTCGTTAGCACAATAAGGAATAAACGCTATGCAGCTATCGCTCCGAGATACTGGAAGATGGTAAAAAACGATCCTTCTGTCTTAAGGTTAAGACTTTTCTTCTTTTGATAACAGTCCAACAATGAACATGACAATAGCATATATAATAATCGTAGTTATTAATAAAGTTAATGGATTAAAATGATCATGCAAAAATGGGGACAAAACTATTACTATCACCAATAGTATTGCACCAGCTATTTTTTGGTTTTTCTTCTTTTTTGCAACTTCCATTTTCAATGATAACCTCCCTTTATTCCTGGGTTGCTCTTAAATAATGAAATAGCTGCAAAGACACCTTATTCAACACTCGCTCTGAGATTGTTTAAGAAGCAAGGTTTCAAACTATCGAAGTTCAACGTCTTCTTTTTATATGATTTTCAGATTATACTTTTAAACTACATCTTTTCATTTATTGATCTTGAATATTTCTAACATTTCACCTTTACCTGAAATAAATTCAATGGTTTTATCATGGTCTTTGTATGTAGTTATAGGGATTTTAATTTTTATAGACTTGATTTGCTTGTTCTCCGCTAAATACCTTTCGTAATCTGATGCCTCATCAATACCTTTTCTTACCTCATCGCCGATTAAAGAATATTTTGTAGAGGTTTTTAACTCTTCTTCCAACTCTCTTTGTTCAGTCAAAATATCGAATATTTCATTGAACGTTACAACTTTTGTCTCAGTTTCAACATTCTTGTTATTTTCGAATGAATATAATTTAGCATGAGCCAATATATTCGATATATTTGCCAATATGACGATTAGAATGACAGCACCTAGTATGATACTAATTTTTTTAATAGGTTTGTCCATCCTCTCTTTGTATAATTGTTGCATCCTGGAATGTCAACACTAAACTAGACAGCTATATTAAGGTTCCTAGACTTGTGTTCAATCGGACTTAAATAGTCCAAAGTACCGTGGATTCTGATGTGGTTGTACCAGTGCACGTAATCAAAAAGTTCAATATCAAGCTGTGCCTGGTTTTCGAAGTGGGCATGATAAACAAATTCAGTTTTAATGACCTTAAACATCGCCTCAGCGACCGCATTATCATAAGGCGATCCTTTGAAGCTTAAGGACCGTTTAATTTGGATGGTTTCTAAGGCCTCGTCGATTAACTTATTCTTAAACTCGTTGCCACGGTCCGTGTGAAATAGCTCAATGTCATGCAGGTTTCCTTTAATGGAAGAGAAAGCACGCTAGACAAGCCTGGCGTCTTTTCGTGGACCTGCACTGTGGCCAATTATTTCGCAGTTAAATAGATCGACAAAGACACAGATGTAGTGCCATTTTTGACCCACACGAACATAAGTCAAGTCACTGACAACGACCTTCAACTGTTGGTTTTGATGAAATTCTCGATTCAATTCATTTGCCTGCTCAGACTCATTACACGAGCTTTTAGTAGGTTTGAATTGAGCGATTGTATATTTGGAAACAAGGCCCAATTCGTTCATAATACGTCCAATCCGGCGCCTTGAAACAATCCAATCTTGTTTCTTGAGTTCAATCTTGATTTTACGTGTTCCATAGTTTCGGCGGCTTTTTGTAAAAGATTTTTCGAATGACCTCTTTCAGTTCATCGTCATTTGATTCTAACACTTTCGCTTCATAATAGAAGGTACTTCGAGGCAGTTGTAGGACGTCGCACATTGCTGATACAGAGTATTTGTGACGATTATTGTGAATCACATTTACTTTCGTCCCATGATCAGCGCGGCTTGCTTTAAAATATCATTCTCCATCGCTAAACGCTGGTTTTCTTTTCGCAGCTTCATGAGCTCCGTTTCTTCAGAAGAACGATTATCGCTTTCCTTGAATGAACCGCTTTTCGAAAACTGACTGATCCACCGATCCAATGAAGACGGCGTTAACTCATATTCTTTAATAATTTCACTTCTTGGCTTACCGTTTTCATGTAGTTGAACCATCTGTTGTTTAAATTCCTTAGTAAACGTACGGCGTGTTCGTTTGGTCATAATAGACACTCCTCTAATAAAAGTTTTAATAAAGTCTATCTGACCTTAATTTATTTTTCTAACTGAGTGTAGCCGATTCACATAAGAGAACAAAATAATACGTGATATCTTTCAATTATGAATCGAATCGCTTTAAACTTCCCCCGTAATTCTCGTTTAGCTTTTTTATTCTTCTCATTTCCCCGATATTAAAAAAGAGCCAAACGGCAAATAAACTTATACTATCTTGAGGAAAATCTATGTTTAAAGCCTCTAAATCGAATTGGAAAAATAATATTGTTGAACCAGCACTAAATGCGAATAAGAAGATTAATCCTATAATCGCTTTTATCTTCCACTGTCTCTTTCCATGACGGTAGATCTTGAAGTTCAAAGCTTTTTGCATTGTCTTTGTACCTATGACCTTCCCGGTCCAAATCGTATAGACAGCATTCACTACCAAAATCCATAAAACTGCACAGCAAAAACCTATAAGGAATGTAGAAGATCCCCCAAGCTCTATATAAAAGCCAAACGAAACGATAAGCAAAAGCATGACAAGGTTGTTTATTATTAACAGCTTCTTTTTTATCTGCTTTATTTCTTGGATGTCCCACTTTCGTTCCTCCATCTATTTGATCCCTTCCATTACATTTTTAATTAATTGAACAGTGTTACTTCAGAGCATCTTCAACAAATAGTCACTTCTCTAACCATCTGTAATTCTTTCTTTGCTTTCACTACTATAGTCTTGTATCCGTTCCCCTTTCCAATTATTTCAAAACAACTCTTTATTCATCATCTTATATTTATAAGCAATCTATTTTATAGCTAACAAGGGGACTCCAATCCAAAGTGATGTCCCCTTAAGTTATTCAAAAATCGCTCCGAATAACTCAATCTTTTACTTCAAATTAAAAAGGAGCCTATCTTATTAAAGATAAGCTCCGAGATAACGGAAGATGGTAACGAATCCTACTGTAGTTTTCACCTATCTTCATACGGAAGACTTAAATTCGACATTTCTTCAGGACTCTAAGATAATGTAATCAATAGAATAATATTCTAAGTTGCCTTTTCTACTTCAAATTTCAACCTATTTAAATCCCATACGTCCTCTTCATAATTTTTAATAACTTTCACCTGTACTTCTTTCCCTTCATCATATTGATCTGGATTGGATACTCTTATAGTATGTGAATCTGGCATCTCTTCAAATATATATGGCGTGCTAGATGATTCTGCATCACTAATTGTTGACCAAGATTCGACTTTGATCTCCATTTCCCCACTTTCATTGTTGATTTTAGTTATCTCTCCTTCAATAAATGTTGCTTCTTCAACCTGAAAGCAACCTATCAAAGTAATAGCTAAAGTTGCGATAATGAAAGTTATCTTGCTTTTAAACACTTGGAACCCACCTTAAGTACATTAATAATAGTGCTTGCACTTCACACAATCCTGTGCAAAAACTTAATACCAATTAATTCAAATCCGGACATAGAATTCAATCTTTACTTCATATATAAAAGAGCTTATCTTATTTCAGATAAGCTCCGATTTAAAGGAATAATCCTTCTAAGAGTTATCTCCTTTTTCGCATTATAAGAAGTATGACAACTACTATTAGAATGATTGGAACTAGAGAAATTAATGCTATGCTCATTCCGCCCATCCCCATATTATCCCTCCTATCAATACCGCACGCCCTGCACTATCTGTATAGAGCTCTTACCTTATCTTCAGCAAAAGCTCCGATTTAACCAAACAATAAACTCAATTCAAAATTACTTTACTGCTATTTTATATCTTTGTTTTCACCATGTTTGAAAATAACTACACTACACTCTTCACACCTTAACGCTGGAACTTTTTTGACTTTTAACCATGCATCACCTATTAATATTTCACTTCCAAAATCCGCAAAGATGGAATCAGGTGAGTCTGACCAGCAAATTCTTCGAGGAGAGAAAATATATCCTTGCTTCAATTGGTTACCACATTCAGGACACATTACAACATCGTCCATTGTTAATTACACCACCTTCATCGTAGCGTTCTTAATGGAATAACTGGTTAGCCTGCACCTTCAATTTTAAATTAACTTTTATTTTGCCCGATGATTATGTCATAAGGACGAGTACTTTATAAAGTATTAGCTCCGAAATAACTGAAGATATAAGTTCATCACACTTTCTAGTACTCTCATTATGATCAATATTTCCCTGCTGAATTTAACAATTTATGGCTTATTACTAGTGAGGCAGGAATGCAAAAGATAACAAATATTATTATTCCGATTGCATCTGTTGCAAAACTGTAAGGTATATATTTGTTATAAATAAATCTAATGATCTTAAAGAATCCGTATAACAAAACACAAGTTATTATTAAATATAATATTTTGCCAGTCATTTCTTCCATTAAACCCCAACTCCTTTTACACAAAGTCATATGAAACCTCACAATCCACCTATATAATACCAATTATTTCAAACAAAACCGGATAACTCAATCTTTAATTCAAGTTAAAAAGAGCTTATCTTGTTATAGATAAGCTCCGAATATATTGAAAGAAGCGAAATCAATTCCTTTTATTCTATACGTCATTCTCGCTCATTCTAAATTCTTTCTTATTTTTCTTTTATCATTAAGATTTAAAACAATCTCATAACAAAGGCAACGATTAAACCCGACCACTGCTTTACCTGTTGAGATACTGAAGCAAATCATCAGCTATCGGTCCGAAATTTGCTTATTATGCAAGTAAAAGTATTATTATCGCCGATGTAGCAACAAAGTAGAAAAATGAACTACGTCTATTACCTTTCTTAAGCTCATCTATTCCCGTCGCTAAAATCATTAGTAATAGAAATATAAACAAATAAGGTAGTAAATTATGATTACCTGTAACCTTGGCATATCCTCCTAGTACACCTATTATTAAGGCGCATATAATCCTAAGCAATTTCAAAAAAGTTTCAACTCTTTTCTAATCGATTAGATAAGAATAAGCGAAATCTCTTTTTCTTATCTTGTGCACTTTAGCTAAAGAATGTGGTCCAATATCACTCAAAGAATGTTTAAATTCTTTTTTTAATTCGATAAGATCGAACTAATACATAATCAACAAATATTTTACAATGAATACTTAAAAAACCGCCGAGAGTAACTTTTATGCATTTAGCTTCATTATTATCAGCTTTTAATTCTCCAGTTAACGTCGCTCTTAAAGCTAGCCCAATATTTTCATCCTGTAATTCTCCATCTACATATAACTTTTCACCTTTCCATTTATTTTCCACCTGAATTCGATGGCCATCATACGTAGCTTCAAATATCTTCATATCTCCACTCCCTTGATCGACAAAATTAATTCAATGAACCGGCTCTTTTTGTGAGCTCATATTAACAACCTTTTATTCCATTTAACTGCCCGTTTTTTTAGAACTTCAGAATCCATGTCCCTCCTTAAACTAACTCTTTACTAGCTAAAACAAAATAGAGCGTAATCCTTTTAGATTAACGCTCCGAATTACTTGAATAATTCTGTCTTATGTTTGATGTAAAGTCGTGAGTTCTTAACTTTACTCTCTCAAAGCATCTCTAAATTCTTCATCGTTTATATATCGAATGTCTTTTACTTTTCCTTCTTCATTTGTAGAAGCCATACCCTCAACATCCATCGTTTTGCTTTCGTCATTTTCTTTATTAGTATAAGTAACCTTCATTTTGAAGTCATATTCACCCTCTTTATCATCTTCTTCAAGTGCGACTTCTTCAACCTTTAACATATAGTTAGGATGAGCTGCTTGCAAGAACCTTACTCCTCCACTAAGTTTTACTATGTCGTTCCCATAAAAATCATCAGTCACATATGGCTTGAATTTTTCTTCTCTATAGTCAGTGAGATTTTCAGCCATTTCTCCGTTAGATTCTAATATATTTTCCTGTTGTTTATTGCAATATAGAAGTGCAGACCTTTGCAACAGAAAAATGCAGAGTCCTGCACTTATTTTAATAAGGGTATAAAAAAAAGACTTGCCAG